>CAMBZU010000025.1 GCA_945872355.1 Chitinophaga pinensis | reverse complement strand
AAATACAATACTTAAAGGCTTAATAATATTTATCAAATTTGCGTTTTTCAATAACCTGCAATATAAAAAATTAATATGAATGACAACCAATTAAAAACTTATTTTTTAAAACTATTTACATCGAAAAAAGTTTAAAACACATGAACATTTAGGCTCATGTAAAAATAGCAGTTTTTCAAACAGCATCAAGACATTATATCATACATACTAAAAAAAATCAGACAGTTTTTCCTCTTCTTAACTTAAATATATCTAATGGATAGGTTATTGAGTGTATATTTATAAAACCAAATAATACAACTCAAATGAACCTCAATAATTTCACAACTAAATCACAAGAAGCTGTGCAACAAGCAATGCAAATTGCCACGCTAAACACCCAGCAAGCTATCGAAAATGGCCATCTTTTAAAAGGAATTTTGGCTGTAGATGAAAATGTAACTCCTTTCATTCTAAAAAAATTAAATGTAAATAGTCCTATGTTTTTAAAAGTCCTCGATAAAATTGTTGAGGGCTATCCCAAGGTCACTGGAGGTCAACCTTACCTTTCAAATGCAACCAACCAAGCCATAGCAAAAGCAACCAACTATTTAAAAGAATTTGGCGATGAGTATGTTTCAATTGAACACCTGTTACTGGGCATTCTTGCAAGCGCTGATACCATTTCACAATTACTGAAAGATAATGGCGTAACTGAAAAAGATCTTAAAGCAGCCATTACTGAACTTAGAAAGGGAGCTAAAGTTACAAGTCAATCTGCTGAAGAAACCTACAACACGCTTAACAAATATGCTATCAATTTAAATGAGCAAGCTAAAAAAGGAAAACTCGACCCTGTTATTGGTCGCGATGAAGAGATCAGAAGAGTGCTACAAATACTTTCGAGAAGAACTAAAAACAATCCTATTTTAGTAGGTGAGCCAGGTGTTGGAAAAACAGCTATAGCTGAAGGCTTAGCGCACAGAATAATAAATGGCGATGTACCCGAAAACCTAAAAAGTAAACAAATTTTTTCCTTGGACATGGGCGCGCTCATTGCGGGTGCTAAATATAAAGGCGAATTTGAAGAAAGATTAAAATCGGTTGTAAAAGAAGTAATAGCTGCTGATGGTGAAATAGTATTATTTATTGATGAAATACACACTTTAGTTGGTGCTGGCGGTGGCGAGGGTGCTATGGATGCAGCTAATATTCTTAAACCCGCTTTGGCAAGGGGAGAACTAAGAGCAATAGGTGCAACTACCTTAACCGAATTTCAGAAGTATTTCGAAAAAGATAAAGCACTCGAAAGAAGATTTCAAAAAGTAATGGTTGATGAACCTTCTGCAGAAGATGCTATTTCTATATTACGCGGTATTAAAGAAAAATATGAAGCTCATCATAAAGTTAGAATAAAGGATGAAGCAATTATTTCTGCTGTTGAGCTTTCGCAAAGATATATCAATGATAGATTTTTACCAGACAAGGCTATCGACTTAATGGATGAAGCTGCCTCTAAACTTAGAATGCAAATCAACTCCATGCCCATTGAATTAGATGTTCTTGAAAGAAAAATTAGGCAACTTGAAATTGAAAGAGAAGCCATCAAAAGAGAAAATGATTCAAAAAAACTAGATGATTTAAATAAAGAAATTGCTGAACTTTCTGATGAACGTGCTAACCTAAGAGCAAAATGGCAAGGTGAAAAAGAAGTGGTGGAGGGCATTCAAAAAGCAAAGGAACAAATTGAAAATTTAAAATTTGAAGCTGAACAAGCTGAACGTGCCGGCGATTATGGAAAAGTTGCTGAAATCAGATATGGTAAAATTCAAGAAGCCGACATCCTATTAAAATCATTTGAAAGCAAATTGGCGGAATTGCAAACAAGCGGTTCGCAATTAATTAAAGAAGAAGTAGACAGTGAAGATATTGCTGGTGTAATTGCAGGCTGGACAGGCATTCCAGTTGCACGAATGTTGCAAAGTGAAAGAGAAAAACTGCTAAATTTAGAAGATGAATTGCATAAACGTGTGGTAGGCCAAAATGAAGCTATTGAAGCTATAAGCGATGCTGTAAGAAGAAGCCGCGCTGGTTTGCAAGACAGCAAAAGGCCCATTGGCTCGTTTATATTTTTAGGAACAACAGGAGTAGGTAAAACTGAATTGGCCAAAGCTTTAGCCGAGTTTTTATTCAACAACGAAAATAGCATGACGCGCATAGATATGAGTGAATATCAAGAAAGACATGCAGTAAGCCGATTGGTTGGCGCGCCTCCTGGCTATGTTGGATATGAAGAAGGTGGTCAATTAACCGAAGCTGTTAGAAGAAAGCCATATAGTGTAGTTTTATTAGATGAAATTGAAAAAGCGCATCCTGATGTATTCAACATTTTATTACAAGTACTTGATGATGGCCGTTTAACCGATAATAAAGGTAGAGTGGTAAATTTCAAAAATACAATTATCATCATGACTTCAAATATGGGTTCGCATTTAATTCAAGAGAATTTTGAAAACATTATTGCTAACATGAACCCAAATAAATATGAAGAAATAATTGCTAAAACAAAAATTGAAGTGTTCGAATTACTTAAGAAAACAATACGACCAGAATTTTTAAATCGTATTGATGAAACAATCATGTTTACACCATTAAATCGTGAAGATGTGCATAAAATTGTTGAAATACAATTTGATCACATTGCTAAAACTTTGCATGAAAATGACATTCATATTAATGCAACGCCAGAAGCTATAGATTGGTTAGCTCAATTGGGTTTCGACCCTCAATTTGGAGCGCGTCCAATTAAAAGAGTAATGCAAAAAAAAGTACTTAATGAATTGTCAAAACAAATACTTGCAGGAATGGTAGCCAAAGATGCTCAAATTGTTTTGGATGTTTTTAATAAGGAATTTGTGTTCAGAAACCCTATTGAAACAGACTTAAAAAAGCTCGATTAATAAATAAGTTTATACTCTATCTGCCAATGTAACGAAGCTATTTCGCATTTTCTAGTGCGGAATTTGAAGGAAGAGTTTTAAAATATCTCCACCTTTGTAGCGCCACTTCCATATTTCTGAAAACTGGCAGGATAGTACTTTATACCTTGGTATTCCTCTAGCTCTTTAAGAATGGCTTGCTTTAAAACACCCTTGCCAATGCCATGTATAAAGGTAATGGAAGCATAGTTTAAATGGATCGCCTTTTCTAATTCTTTCTTAAATAAATTAAGTTGAATTTGTAGTAACTGCATGGTGCTCACTCCTATTTGATCTTCCAAAATTTCCGAGATATGCAAGTCTACTTCAACATCTTTTCTTAGGTAATTATTGGGCTTTGATTTCTTCTCAGTAACATTAAATTCCTTATCTATTAATTGATCCGACAACTCCAAAGGCTGTTGTTTCATCCTTTCAATGTCTTCAGCATTAGCCAGTACATTACTATAAGCAACATTGGCAACAAAAGGTGAAAAAGTATAACTTGTATGCTTATAAAATTTACTCGCTTTTATATTTACTTGCTGTGCAAATGGATGCATTGGCAACATCTTTTTAGTTGAATTAAAAAGACATTGAAACCTCAAATTACAATAAGCTTCAACCTCTTCTCGCTTAATTGTTTTCACAAAATGAGTCATCCCATCTGCCAATTGAGCTGATGAAAAAAGCAACATTTTATTCGCCTCGAATTGAAACAATTCAAAATAAAAATTACAACCCGAATTATTAACCAATTGCAAATCTAAATCACTACTCATTAAATTGGTATTATCCTTAGGCACAAATAATAAGCTAATAAGTTTTACTTCATTAGTTACATTTGGAATTTGTAAATCATGTATAGTGGCTGTTACTGATTGATGAACCTTTACCAATTGCTTAATAGCATATGGTGTTGAAAACCCATCATCCTCGCTCACTACAACAGTATTCTTGTCTTTAATTGAAACAACAATGCCTCCACCTTTTTCATTCAAAAATGAAACCCTATCACCAATTTTAAAATCCATTTTTTATGCTATTTATGAGCAATCATACTTATTTCTACATTCACATTTTTGGGCAAACCTGCAACTGCAACTGTTTCTCTGGCAGGATAACTCCCTAAAAAATAAGATGCATAAACAGTATTAACATCTTGAAAATAATTCATATCACTCAAAAATATAGTGGTTTTTACTACATGAGACAAATCAAATTCGGCCGCGGCTAAAACTGCAAGTATGTTTTTCATTACTTGATGAGTTTCGGTAATGATATCGGTCATCTCAAGCGCTCCTGATTTAGGATTTATAGCAATTTGACCCGACATAAATAACATATTTCCAATCTGCACAGCTTGACTATATGGCCCAATGGCTTCAGGCGCATTTGATGTATGAATAATCTTCTTTTCCATTTATTTAATTATAAATTATTGATGGCTCGAAATTATACTTTTACAATTACATTTGCTTCAACAATATTATTTTAATTAAATGGAGTATGCAATTATTTGCTTAACTGCCTTTGGCGCATCATTACTTACTTTTTTTTCTGGTTTTGGTTTAGGAACAATTCTAACACCAGTTATGATTGTGTTTTTTCCTGTACAAGAAGCAATAGCATTAACAGGCATGGTGCA
This sequence comes from Chitinophaga pinensis, assembly GCA_945872355.1. Classification (GTDB taxonomy): domain Bacteria; phylum Bacteroidota; class Bacteroidia; order UBA4408; family UBA4408; genus CAIKXD01. The sequence continues at coordinate 35,374 of CAMBZU010000025.1, read as the reverse complement.
TTTACTCAACAATATTTTTAAGCTGGCTTTAGTAGGAAAGCAAACAGATAAACATATAGCCATTAAATTTGGATGCACTGCAATTATCGGCTCATTTTTTGGGGCTTATCTATTAATTTATTTATCCCAAAATTTATTTCATTACGAGTATCAATGCATGGGAAAAACAATGGAGGTAACTTTTATCAAACTTTTAGTGGCTGCTATGATGATCTTATTTGCATTATTTGAAATTATTCCCTCGTTAAAGGCACTCCAATTTAACAGCAAATATTTAAGTATTGGTGGTTTTATTTCTGGTTTTTTTGGTGGCTTATCCGGTAATCAAGGGGCTTTAAGAAGTGCATTTTTATTACGCTATGGATTAACCAAAGAAGTATATATTGCAACAGGAGTTGTTATTGCTTGTCTTATTGACGTAACGCGTTTAAGCATCTACTTTGCAGGAAGCAACAGCTATGATTATTGGGAAAATGATACGCTACTTTTACTGGCTGTACTAAGCGCTTTTGCAGGAGCATATTTAGGAAATAAATTATTAAAAAAGATTACACTCAATTTCATCCAAACCTTAGCCAGCATCATGATTATATCATTAGCGATATTGTTGGCACTTGGCGTAATTTAAAACACTAACAGAAAATTAAATTACTCAATTGCTAATTCATTCAGCATAAACCTTCGCAATAGGTTTAGTCCTGTTAAAGTAGCTGCCTGAATAATACGCTCACGGTTTTTACCTAATAAAAATTGCTTAGCATATACATTGTCTTTATCGGCTACTGCAATCCATACCAAACCTACTGGCTTATCTATTGACCCACCATCAGGGCCTGCTATTCCACTTGTTGCGATAGCATAATCTACCTTCATTTCTTTCACTATCCCTCTTGCCATAGCTTCTACCACCTGCCTGCTCACTGCACCATAGGCTATTAAATCCTCCTGTAAAACACCAAGAAAATCTTTCTTAACATCATTTGCATAAGACACAACTGCACCTTTAAAATAAGCAGAACAACCTGGCACTTTAGTGATGGTAGCTGCTACCTGCCCGCCAGTGCAGCTTTCCGCAGTTGCTAATGTCTTCCCCGATGCTTTAAGCATCTTGCCTACAACCAGCTCCAAGGTATCCAAATTCTCACCGTAACAGTATTTATCCACTAAGGCTTTTAATGAATCAAGTTGTTTATCAAATTCATTTTGCAAGCGTGTGCTATCATTACCAAAGCCACTTAAACGCAACCTAACTGCGCTCACTGAAGGCAAATAAGCCAACTTTATAAATGTGGGGAGCGCCTCCTCCCATTCACTAATTTCTTCTGCCAGTCTACTTTCGCCAATACCCTGTGTTAACAATGTGTGATGTAAAATAATAGGCGCGCTAAAATGTGTTTTTAATTTAGGGATGATGAAAGTTTCCATCATATGCATCATTTCATAAGGTACGCCTGGCATAGAGACAAATACTACGCCTTTATTTTCGAACCACATTCCTGGTGCTGTTCCTACCTGATTTCTAACAACAACGCAATGCGCAGGAACCTCCGCTTGCCCTCTATTTAATGCTGTAACTTCATACCCTCTATCCTTAAATAGCTTTTCAACATCATTATAAACATCTTCATTAAAAACCAAGTTACTACCAAAATACTTACATAGTGTTTTTTTGGTAATATCATCTTTTGTTGGACCTAAACCTCCCGTTATCAGCACAACAGAGGCCCTCGATGCTGCTTCATCCAATGCCTTCAAAATATGCAATTCATTATCAGAAACTGAAGAAATTTGCTTCACTCCAAATCCACAAAGATTTAATTGCTGAGCCATCCATGCAGAATTAGAGTCAACAATCTGGCCTATTAAAATCTCATCCCCAATGGTTATTATTTCTACCTGCATAATGCTTTAATAATTTAATTCGTTTTAATAAAGATGTAAAGTAACAATCATTAATGTTAATTGCCATATTTTTCAACAACAAAAACTATCATTTATTGTTATATTGTTATTGACTATAATATCTAAAAAAACAAATAAAACATGTCCAGAGACCAAGGATTATTAGCGCTAAGAAGCCAAATACATTATGAAGCTATTCAAACTAATCCCAATCAACTGTTTCAAGATAAAACGCTACGCCCAATTATAAAATTTCAACACACTTTAATTATTGCTATTTATCATGATTATCTAAAAACACATAAAATAGAATATTCACACGCAACAACTGCGCAAAGAAATCTTAAAATAGAAAACAGCATTAAACAAAATCAAGCACTACAGGCGCTATTTAAAGGTGTTATCATTGCACTTTTCACTGCCGATGAAACTGCATATTGGGCATCAAACAAAGAGGAAATTAATAAACGCATACAGCAATTGATTATTAAAAGAATACAAAGCTCATTTGAAACTATAAAAGATTTTAATTAAGATGATACGCATGTTTAGTAGTTAGGCAATATGCTAATCAAATTTTCGAATTCATTTGAATAAAGTTCATATTTTGAAAGTAACGAGAATATTTTGTAAGTTTGTTGATAATGACAGACAAGAATCTTTATATAACAGCAGGTTGCAATGGAGCAGGAAAAACTACTGCTTCGTTCACTATTCTGCCAGAAATTATTGAATGTAAAGAATTTGTAAATGCAGACGAAATTGCCAAAGGTTTGTCACCATTTCAACTTGAAAAGGTTGCTTTTGAGTCTGGTAGAATAATGTTAAAAAGAATCACAGAATTGTTATTTGACAATCAAAGTTTTGCCTTCGATACTACTTTATCAACCAAAAACTATAAAAGTTAAATTTTAGAAGCTAAAGAAAAAGGTTATACTGTGACTTTGCTTTTCTTTTGGCTTCAAAATCTAGAACTAGCCAAGGCTCTCGTGAAAATGAGAGTTTCAGGAGGCGGACACAATATTGAGCCAGAAATTATTGAAACACGATATTTTAGAGGAATCAAAAATTTGGTCATTGGTTGGCGTCCTCGCCAACTAACTATGTATCCTGATTGCACTCTCAAAAGCCGGTCGTTTAAAAAATAAGGCACAAAAAAAGGAGGAATAAATTCCTCCTTTTGATATAAAATATATAATGTTAATACTCCCACAAATCGTGTTCCATATTAAAGATGTCTTCTTTGATTTTTTCTGCTTCTAAAAGGGCATCTAAACCACTCATGTAAGTATTAATTCTTCTATTGTATACATTAGTTTCTTTATAGATATAACTGCTAAAACGTCTTTTCCAGAAGATATCTTCATAGGTTCTACGTTCAGCATCATTTCCTTTATTATATACTTCAGCACTTACAAAAGAAAATCTTGCCTCAGGATAATAGATCCAAAACATAGTTTCAAACCTTTCTTCTCCATTTTTGTTATAAAAACGAATTGGAGCAATACCAATAATCCTAACATCCATCACTGAGCGTTGACGATCAAAAAACCAATCTTCCTTCACTCTCAGTTGCTTTACTTCCGAAGGAATAAAAACCTTTTGGGTAATTTTCTCTACCATTTCACCAGTACCTGGATCTTCAATTTGAGTAGTATCCCAAGTGTTATATTTATTGTCTAAGTCCGTTTTTGACATTTGGGTGGTAAAATCACCATCATTTTCATCGCCGTAGGCAGTAATTGACCCATCCTTTGTTACGCCATCCCAAATAACTTGCATCAAACTTCTTCTACCGGCAATCACATCAATTGGAAAATACATATCATGATTTAACTTTTCACGTAAATCAATAATACGCCATACTCTCTTACTCCACATAACATCAGCTTCTCTCAAATAAGTGTATGGAATTACCCTACGCTCAATGGTATGTTCTTTCACATAAACACCATCTAAAATATTAGACTGGGCATTTACATTTGAAGATACAACTGCTAAATTTAAACTAACTATAGCAGTTAAAATAGTTTTATTGAACAAGGCTTTCATATCAAGTAGTTTTGATTTGTATTAACCGTTAACTTTTAGTGTAAGTGTAGGTAAAGTTCTAACTGTACCGTCAGGCATTCTCACTTTAATGTCTTCAAAAATTACCCTTCCGTTGTTTTTAACCTTTTGAAGCAAAGTAGTTATTTCTCCAGTAAAATTATAGCCTGTGGCAGAAGCTGTTTTAAATTCGCCACCAACGTTTAATGCAACTGTGTAAGAAGCAACAGTAACTCTTAAATCAAAATCAAAGTCCTTCATTACAGCTGCAACACCACCAGATGCCAAAAGCAAAGCTTTAGTAATTACACCTGATTCTTTACCACCAACTTTAGCAATTGGATCTGGTAAATTCTTCACACGGAATTTAACAGCGCCCTGCATTGCTTTGTTAGTGCTTCCTTGTTTTACAGAAACTGAAACACTTGCTTCTTTAGTGCCTTTTGTACAATTCAAAACATAAGAGCCTTTCTTTGTTGGATCAGGAGATATGCTATTACCTGCACTAACTGATGGGGTTACTAACTCCGGCGCATATCCTGGTACCGAAATATCTACAGGATTAGGAACACCGATGTAAAGTACGTTCATTTTTGTAGCCGATACAACCAAAGCTGGAGGAGTTACAATGTAACTTGCAGCAAATGGATAATAATTAGATCCACCTCCTGGTTTTTCAACTTGAATCACACCACTCCATTTTTGCTCTCCGGTAGCACTTGTTCCAGTCTTGTATTTTCCAACACCACCAGAAACAGGAATTTCTTTGCCTGGATCGTTTTTGTTCAACCTTGGATCAGTATCACCATCATTTTTAGATGTGTCAACTGCACATAATAAAATCTTCGGATTACTAGTACTATTTGATGCTACTAATAATACATCAGCTTTATACTCATCACCCTGAATTAGTACGCTTGAAGGCGCAATAACTTTGGCTTGCAATCTATCAAATTTAAAATCTGTTGCAGAAACAGCAGATAATAATTTACCAACAACATCAACTTCTGCATTAGTAACCTGAGATTGTAACGCAGTTAAATTTACGATAACAGCTGCTAATGGCAAGTGGAAGAAATTTACAACCTCCCATCCAGCTTTTACACCATTCTCAACACCATCAGGTAAATCTAATCCAGATTTTAATTTACCTTCCATATCTTTTTTATCGGCAGGCAAAAACAACTTTTTATCATCAAAAAGTTTAATCATTTCTTCTTTGTACTTTCCTACTCTATTTTTGAGATCAAGTGCTGTTAATTCGCCTTTAGCTGGAGAAGCAGGCTCACTACCAATCAATAAATTAGTAGGTTCGTCATAATTGTCTTTTGCATCAACGTATTTAAGATGTATTGTATCTGCAACTGCTTTTTCCTTTTTATCGGTTTTTTCAATTACATGTTTCTTTATCTTTTCAATATATTCATTGAGCTCTTTAGCAAGTTTTTTTGCTGTTTGAGCCCTATCGTAATAGGGTTTAGTTTTGTTTGGATCTTTATCCAATGCACCTTTAAAATCAGAGTATAATTTTGCGTTCTTTTTATCAAAGTTTTCATTGGTTCTTTCCAAACCCTCATTTACAATTACGAATGCTTCTAGTATGGACTTGGAAACGTTCATTGCAAGCAATGCCGTGAGTACCAAGTACATCATACCAATCATTTTTTGTCTGGGGGTACCGCCTGATGACATAGTATTTTAAATTTAAATTAGTTGCTAATTATTAATGTTATTTATTAAAATTCATTGCAGAAAGCATGTTACCATATACGGTATTCAAAGCTCCCAAGTTAGTTGCTAACTTACCAATTTCCTCTTTATATCTATTAGTGTCTTGAACAGAATCCTGCAAGTTTCTGTATAAAGAATCAATACCTTCATACATCTTATTGGCAGACTTTAAATGTTCGCTTGAACCTTGCAATTGCAATTCGTAAACTGCATTTAATGCACTTAAATTTTTAGAAACCTGCTGTAATTGCTCACCATATGCTTGCCCATCAATATTTGTATTTGATAAGTCAGCTAATGAAGCTGTTGCCTTTACATAACTTTTACTAAGCTCACTCATGTTTTGAGTTGCACCTTCAACTTCTTTTACGAAAGATGAAGTAGCAACAGAAGCATCAGCAATATTTGACATTTTACCAGCTTGATCACTTAAACTACGCATTCCTGCACCCAAACTTTCTAACAATTCTGGACCAATCTTGGCTTCTTCTAACATTTTATCCAATTCTTGAGCAAGAGGATCTTTCGAACCTTTTTTCACTTCTTTATGACCATGTCCTCCATCTTCATCATCATGCATACCACGCAATTCTGGATATACTAAACTCCAATCTGTTTCTTCATGAATTGGCTCAAAAGCCGAGAAAAAAAAGATAATTGCTTCAATTGTTAAACCTGCAACTAGCATCGGACCTGCACCAGGCCAATGCTGAATTTTAAACATTGCTCCAACGATTACAATAGATGCTCCCCATCCGTAAAGATAACCCATGAAAGTTTTACCTTTTTTTGTCTGAAGTGATTGAATGATTCCCATAGTTTTTAGAAGAATTTAAGTTTGATAAGATTGATTTGGTTTAATTGTTTATTTATGAATTGTTTAATTTAAATTAGTTTGCTGATACATCCATTCCTTTACCTCTGCCTAAGTAAGACATCACACAGCGGAATCCGATATAGCATTTAGCAGTATCTTGATATTCATATGTTCTAGTTCCAACTTGCGTATAGTAAGAAATATCTTTCCAAGAGCCCCCGCGTATTACCTTTCTTTTTAAAGCAGGCAAGTCGTTATCATTGGCTTCATATTGGTAATCCATATTTAAGTCATGTGAAAAATTATAAGCTGCTTCATCATAAGCATTATTTGTCCACTCAGCAACATTACCAGCCATTTCGTACAAACCATAATTATTTGGATTGTAAGTAGCTACACGAACTGTATGAAATCCACCATCATCAGTGTAGTTCCCTCTCATTGGCTTAAAATTTGCTAAGAAGCAACCTCTTTGATTTCTGATGTAAGGACCACCCCAAGGGTACGGAGCATGGCTTAGACCTCCTCTTGCTGCATACTCCCATTCACTTTCAGTTGGCAACCTAAAGTCCTGCACCATAGGCACATCAACATTTACTAAGAAGCTATTCATCAACTGCGTTCTCCAAATACAGAATGCGCGCGCTTGTTTCCAAGTTACACCAACTACCGGATATTCATCATAAGCAGGATGCCAGAAATACATATTTGTCATTGGCTCATTAAAAGAATATGTAAAATCATGTATCCAAGCTAAAGTGTCAGGATATACATTAATCACATCTTTTTTTATAAACACAGACCTATCGGTTAATCCTTGCTCACGGTTTGATCTTCTTGCAGCTTCGCGCAAATCAATCCAATAGTATTCAAACATTAACTTTCTAGTATCAATTTCTTTTCTTCTGTAGAATCTTTCATTTTCTGGAAGATACATATCATTCAAACCTTCGCGTGCCTCAGGTGATGAATATTTCAACTTCTCTTCCCAATTAATTTGAGGGCCTGGCGTAATATCTTCACCATATTGGTCTTGTGAAACCAAAAAATTATCATTACCCGCTTCACCTAATGTTCTTCGAGCAATAGAATCTCTAACCCAATATACAAACTGGCGATATTCGTTATTGGTAATTTCTGTCTCATCCATGTAGAAGGCCTGCACAGAAACTGTTTTGGCTTGGGTTGTTTGTGCAAATGGCACATCTTGATCTCCAGGACCCATAGTAAAACTTCCCATTTTGATATACAGCATACCAAATGGATCTAAATCGTACCATCCTTGTCGATTTTGAACGCCCAAAAGTTGACCATTACCTTCATTTGAACATGAGGTAAAAAATAAAGCGATAATCGCTATTAGATAAATAAACTTCTTCATTTTTTTTAAATTAAATTGAGTACAATTAATGAAACAGCCTTGCATTTTTTGAAATGTTACGCTTTAAGTAATTTTGCTTCATTTTGTAGAATTTAGATTTTCTGTTTTAAAAAGAAAAGTGTGTGAGTGCCCTTTACGAAGGAGTTAAATTATAAGTTACAAAAATAGTAAATTTTATAAAAATCTAGGGTTTTTATACCTTGTGATTTTCTTTGGAGGTGTTATGTTGTAACAAAAGCCTAACATAATTTCATGTGTTCCACTGCTGTATTGCTTTATATTAGATATAGTTAAATCATAAGCATATCCAATTCTGTAGTTTCCTTTGCCATTTGCCAAAGTACCTTGGTAGCCTAACATTGGCACTATAGCATCTTGTAAGCGAAATGATAAACCAGCCCAAACCATATTGTTATATAATACATTTGCATTAACATCTAACTGAGAAGATGCACCATCAGTTTTAAATAAAAAATTAGGACGTACAGTTAACATTTCGTTGATGGCATATTCGTAACCAGCTGTAACATACCAATGACGAGCCATTAAATATTGCAAATTGGTTCCTTCTAACTTTGGTGCTAATAAATGTACACCAGAAATTCCTGCATATAATTTTCCTGGAATATGATAATGCAATCCGAAACCTAAATCCATAGCCTTATCACTAACTGAAGCTTGTGGTATTAAATTATCACCTTGTTGAATTGAAATAAAATTACCGCCTACTGCTTTGTTTAAAATTCCAAAATCTAAACCGATGCCTAAATTACCAGGTCCAATATTTTTACGATATGCTGCTGCTAGTTTCCCAGAAAAAGTGCTTTCAAAACCTAATTTATCTGCAATGATAGTAGCACCAACACCAATTGTATGCTCTCCAATTTTTATTGGGGCATCAATAGTAACCAATGTAGATTTAGGTGCGCCATCAAAACCAACCCATTGCTGACGATTCATTACAGTTGCACACAAATACTCACTAGCGCCGGCAAAACCTGCATTAGTTGACAACCGTGTAAACATCTGTTGACTGAACTGTGGGTCTTGTTGAGCGAAAGCTTGAAAACCGCCAATGGCAAGTATTACAGAAGTAATTATTTTCTTCATAAGTATTGATTTGGTTACTTTTTTATTTGCTTTGATATGTACTATTTTTTAAATTCAGTCGGTAAAGAAAAGAATCAATTTCGGAAATTGCAAATCTTTTTAACAATATTATGTTCATGCAGCTAAATAGTTGTTAATATTTAGTAAATTAATGTTATTTTGCACTATATAAGTTTCTGATAGGTTTGCCACCATCTATCTGGCATACCTTCATTACAAGCTATTTGATAGTCGGCATAGGAACAAGGCACTAAATGATGACGTTCATACTTTGATTTGTTGTTGGGGTAAGGCACTTCCATCCACCAACGATCACTTTTATTGCTTTTGTAGAATACAATTTCGTGTTTACTTTCACTAATAAATACCCGATATTTCAAAAAATTAGGATTTAAACTTGTTGGAATGTCATTTTTACGTTGACTGACGCCTTCAATAAAACACCATATTGCCTGTGCTATTAGGTTGGCTGTACTTTCTCTATCATCAAAAATGGGATTGTACTCATAAAAACCAACTGAAGATACTTTATCGCTCAAACCTGCATAACGCGCTATTTGGCAAAACTCTTCACCTGAAAAGCCATTGGGACCGGCATTGAAATTCCCCGGAGCATCAGCCTTGCGCACAGCAGAAATATCAAAAGATACGATGTCGGCATTTCTAACTATTGGCTCAGTTTCTTCTAAATTTGCTCTAACCGTGCCTAAACGATAGCTATCAAAAAATAACTTTTGCATAAGTTCAACCGCAGCCGGATCTGCAAAATATGTTTGATATCCTATGTTACTGTAATTGAATAAATAATTGGGTTGGTAAAGTATAATTTTACTCAGGTAAGTTTGGGCATCCAATTCATCATCAATAAAGCCCAAATTAAAATTAGCATCTACCGAAACCAAATTTACCAATTGTTCCAAATGTTGGTATCCTCTGTAATTGGCAAAGGTTAAATCTTGACCACCACCAATAATCAAAGGCAGAATATTAAACTTAACAAGATATTCAACAGTTGAAGACAATGCGTAATAGGTATCCTCAATGCTATGACCTGGCTCAATGTTGCCCATATCAACAATTTGAAATAAATTTCCCAGTCCCCAAAGTTTGTATAAATGTTTTCGCACAAAATCTGGAGCATCCGCACATGACTCGTTAGCGAGGGCCCCTCTACCTTCTTTCACACCAATTATTGCTATTCGGCACTCTTCTACAGAAGGAAAATTATCTTTTTCTTCAAACTTTTTAATGGTGTGTCCTAGCTGATTAGGCTGATAAACATTGCCATCACTAATAAAAGAGAGATTTACAGGGTTAAAAAAAACAGAAATATCCAAAACTACTATTTTTTAGAAGTTGGTATTTTTTTGGCAGCTACTTTTTTAGGTGCTGGCTTTTTTGCTGTTGTTTTACTCGTTGTTTTCTTAGCGGCAGTTTTCTTTGCTGTCTTCTTTGGTGCAGCAACCGCAGCTTTTTTCTTAAATGCAGCATTTCTTTGAGGAGTACCTTCGCTAGAATTGATGATATCTAAACAATCTGCCAAGCTCAATTCTTTTGCTTCCTTGCTTCCTTTTGGAATTTTAAAATTTTTATCATTTGCAGCAATATATGGCCCCCAGCGACCATTTAAAACTTGAATATCTTGATCTTTAAAATGATTGATAACACGTTCACTGTCTTTTTTTCTTTTTGCTTCAATAAGTTCGATGGCTCTCTCTGCTGTAATACTCATGGGCTCATCAGTTTTTGCTAGCGAGTAAAATGCACCTTCATGTCTTACATAAGGACCAAATCTGCCTGCAGCAACAATCATTTCTTTTGTTTCAAATAGACCAACTACACGTGGCAGTTTAAAAAGCTCCATTGCATCTTCTAAAGTAATACTTTCTATGCGTTGATTACTATTCAAACTTGCAAACTTTGGCTTTTCTTCGGCATCACCATCCCCAATTTGAATAACAGGCCCAAAGCGACCAATACGCGCGAAAACATTTTTGCCAGACACTGGGTCAACCCCTAAGTTTCTTTCACCTGAAGCTCTGTCTGAATGTTCAACTGTGTTTTCTACATGAATATGAAATGGTCTGTAAAAACTTTCGAGCATTTTTTGCCATTTAAGATTGCCTTCAGCAATTTCATCAAATTCCTTTTCCACCAAAGCTGTGAAATTATAATCCATAATTTCATCAAAATTAGCAGTAAGAAAATCTGTTACAACAACTCCAATATCGGTAGGGAATAATTTTGAGCGCTCAGCACCCGTATTCATAGTTTCAGTAGTATTAGAAATTTCAGTTTCTTTTAAAACGATCACATCGAAATTTCTTTTTACACCGTCTCTATCTTCTTTTACCACATATCCTCTTTTTTGCACAGTAGAAATAGTTGGTGCATAGGTTGATGGACGTCCAATACCCAGTTCTTCTAACTTTTTAACCAAAGCAGCCTCAGTATATCTTGGTGGATGATAGGTAAACTTTTGAGTAGCTTTAATTTCATTATACTTGAGATTGTCAGTGATTTTCATGGCAGGTAACATCCCTTCTTGTTCTTCAGTATTTTCATCATCTGTGGACTCAATGTATAATTTTAAGAATCCATCAAACTTCATTACTTCACCATTAGCAACAAAGTTTTCATTGTTATTGTTATTTTTGATCTGAACATTGGTCTTTTCTAATTGGGCATCACTCATTTGTGACGCAACAGTTCTTTTCCAAATGAGTTCGTAGAGTTTTTTTTCTTGATTTTCGCCCTCTAATTTATGTACATTAAAATAAGTTGGTCTTATGGCCTCATGCGCTTCTTGAGCACTTTTAGATTTTGTTTTAAATTGTCGCTCGTGATGATATTCCTTGCCGAAGGATTTAAGTATTTCTTCCTTTGATGCAATAAGTGCTGTTTCTGATAAATTAACAGAATCAGTTCTCATATATGTGATTTTTCCACTTTCATATAATCGTTGTGCAATACTCATTGTTTGCGCCACAGAAAAGCCTAATTTTCTACTTGCTTCTTGTTGAAGCGTAGATGTAGTAAAAGGCGCTGCAGGTGTTTTCTTTGCTGGCGATGTTTGAAGATCAGCCACAGTGAATTGCGCTCCTAAACATGTTTCAATAATTCTTTGAGCTTCTTCCTTAGTTGGAACCCTTCTTGCGATATCAGCTTTAAATGAATCACCTTTTTGGTTGGTGAAAATGGCTGTTATCCTATAATAGTTCTCGGTTACGAAATTAGTAACTTCTCTTTCTCTTTCAACAATTAATCTAACAGCAACAGATTGCACACGACCAGCAGAAAGAGAAGGTTTTACTTTTTTCCACAATACGGGAGATAATTCAAAACCAACCAAACGATCTAGTATTCTTCTTGCCTGCTGTGCATCTACTAAATTTAAATCAATTGTACGCGGGTTGTTGATTGCATTTTTAATTGCACTTGGGGTAATCTCATGAAACACTATTCTTTTTGTGTTACTTTTATCTAAACCCAAAGTCTCATATAAATGCCATGAAATAGCTTCTCCTTCACGGTCCTCATCAGTTGCTAGCCAAACTACTTCTGCTTTACTTGCAATTTTCTTTAGCTCATTAACAACTTTTATTTTATCTTCTGACACTTCGTAATTTGGCAAAAACTTATTGTTTACATCTACGCCTAGTCCTTTCTTAACCAAATCTCGCACGTGACCAAAACTCGACTTAACGATATAGTCACTTCCTAAAAATCCTTCTATAGTTTTGGCCTTTGCAGGAGACTCAACAATCACTAAATTTTTACTCATGTTTGTGTATTAAGATTTTAGTTATCAAAAAGGCAAAGAAAAGGATTTTATTTAATTTGCAACTAAAGAGAGTTTTACAAAAAATTCAAAACAACTGTTTACACTTAAATAAATCACTACAATTTAAGATAAAATTATTCAATAGAAATTATTTTAATTTCAACCCTCCTATTTAATTCACTCTCTTCTTCAGTTTGTGGATCAGGAAAAAGCATCATAGCGTTTCCATAACCTTCAATTGCCAACCTTTTTTTACTAATCCCTTCAAAAGTTAGATACTTTTTAATAGCCTCTGCCCTATTCTCACTGAGTTTTCTAAACTCTCTTACATTTTTTCTTTTAGGGCCATTTGCATGCCCCTGAATCTCAATTTGCACATTTGGATTTTTCTGTAAAAAGAGCAAAAGTGATAAAAGTGCAGGCTTTGATTTTGGCAATAATTTATTGGTATTACCTTCAAAATAAAAAGGAATTATTTCTAAATATGCATCAACAGTTATCTTTCTTAAAAATATAGTATCAATAATTGAAAGAGAATCTTCAGTTAATGAATAATTTCTCTTTTCAATCATAAACCCTGAGGCAACTGCCATTAAATCTGTTTGAGATTTAAGGGCAATGTTATATGCAGAAAAGCCACTTATTACATATCCCGTATCAATTAAATTGGTTCTAACAACAGCATCTGCTTCAATTTTTTGCTTAGTTTCTTTATCTGCAAAAAAGAACTGCAATTTATTTCTACTTTTTTTGGACTCTGCTTCTATCCTAGCCAAAAGACTATCTGTAGCAGCATCATTGGATTTTACTTTTTCATAATTTAATTTCAATGTAAAACCTTTTTGTGGATTGCGATCGCAGCAAATTACCAATATATATGATTTACCGGCTTCCATAATAATTGGCCTACAAAAAGAATTACCTAAACCTATACCTACAAATGAAGTATCGTTACTTGTTCTTAATCCAGTGATACTATTAACAGCTTTATCGTTTCTTGAAATATTAGATCGTAAAGGTTTGATTTTGTTGGCTACTTTTATAGAATCACAAAATCCAATTTCTGAGGCATCAAAAATCATGAAGTCATAATCATCATTAACATTAATTGGAATGATACTCAGCGTCAAACTTACTTTTTCAGTTTGCTTCAAAATGAACCACTCACTGTTTTTTTCACTTTTAAAAGAAGTGAAATCATACTTCTTGGGTTGAACTAACTCTTTAACTTTGCCATATCCAAACGGTGGTATTATTTGTTGATATATGGTATCCGAAATCAATAGAGCAGTGTTGCAATCACTATTTTGACCATGCAAATTGCTGATAAAAAAACAACTAATAAGGAATATTATATTACGCATCTGAATTTAAAAATGCAAATATAATTGACTTACACCCGCTAAATATTTAATTCTTAGGGCATGCTTTTCATTTTTATCAACATTTTGTTGAAGCACTCCATTAGTTGTTACATTTCAACAACTTGGGTAAAATACCAAATTGTTTTTTAATGCTTAATGCTACTAGAGATCTAATTATTCTTAAAATATCTTAATGAAATATTACACCTAATAAATAAAAATTAACCCAATTTTGGCACATCTTATTTTTATTGTGTTTAAATCAATAAAGGTAAATTCTGATTACAGGTTTATAAAAAATAGGCTGTTTTATAAATTGCATTGGTATTATTTGCACTTTTGTATTTTAATACATCTTAAAATTATTTTAAAACTAGATTATGTCAAACAATGATATTCTGAAGAAATTAAGGGTCGCTTTAAAATTAAAAAATGATGACATTCAAAAAATATTATTGCTTGCAAATTTTAATGTAAGTACAAGTGAATTGAATGCTTTTTTCAGAAACGAAGACCATCCTAATTACAAAGAATGCGGTGATCAAATTTTAAGAAACTTTCTTAACGGACTTGTTATTCATATGCGAGGCCCCAGAGAAGAGCGTTTGAAAGAAAACAATATTAAATCAAGTTAGTTTTTTTATGTAAAGGATTCGAATTAATCTTATACCAGAGGAGTTAAAGATAATTCAATAATACTTATATTGTTTTTTTAGGATAGGTTTAAGCAGCTAGATTTAAACCAAAATGTACTTTATTTGTTTCTGTAGAATTAATATTAAAGAATTAATATAAACTTTTTAATCCACCCTTTAAATTTCATTAATGCCTAAGATTGCTTTATTAAACTACTTGTCATTAGTAAAATTCAGTCATACTGTATTTGCACTTCCGTTTGCCATTGTTGGATACTTTACAGCGCTAAAGATGAATGATGCCCGCTTTGAGTGGTTATTATTTTTAAAAATAGTAATGTGTATGGTATTTGCAAGAAATGCAGCAATGGCTTTTAATAGGTTTGCCGATCGTAATTTTGACAAAGCAAATCCTAGAACCTTTGTAAGAGAAATACCTGCTGGTATTATAAGTGCAAAGGCAGCCCTATTTTTTGTAATTATTAATGTTATATTTTTTGTAATTACAACATGGTTTATAAACAGTATTTGCTTTTACCTGTCGCCAATAGCTATTATTGTAGTGTTAGGATATAGCTTAACCAAAAGATTTACAGCACTTTGTCATTTTGTTTTAGGCATTGGATTAAGCTTGGCTCCCTTAGGCGCTTTTTTGGCTGTAACAGGTTATTTTCATATTATACCTGCTTTGTTTTCATTAGCAATACTTTTTTGGGTTGGGGGTTTTGATATTATTTATGCTTTACAAGATGATGATTTTGACAAATCTCAAAAATTAAGATCTATTCCTGTGATACTTGGCAGGAATGGCGCTTTAAAACTATCAAGGTTAATTCATGTATTTTCATCTTTGATTTTAATTATTCCTGGCATTTTAATGCATTGTGGCAACTTTTATTTTTTAGGATGGGCTGTTTTTTCTGGCCTTTTAGTTTATCAGCATAGCCTTGTGAAAGCAGATGATTTATCAAAAGTGAACCTTGCATTTTTCACAACTAATGGTATAGCCAGTGTTGCATTTTTAAGTTTTTATCTTTTTGATTATTTCTCTTGAAACGTTATTTATTTATCTCCGTAATTTCTTTACTCCTTGTAATTAAAGTTGATGCACAAGTGTGGGAGCTAAAAAAAAACAATGATGGCATTAAGGTTTATACAAAGAAAAATAAACAATCTCCATTTGATTTATTAAAGGCTGAATGCGAAATTTCGGTTTCTGTTGATCAAATGCTTAATTTAATTTTTAATGTGAGCAGGCATACCGAATGGGTATATAATGCAGTACAATCTGTACTCATCAAAAGCAATGCAACTTATGATATTCTTTACTATGGTGAAACATATGCCCCTTGGCCAGTGAGCAATAGAGATTTGATAATACATATAACGGCAGTGACAGATTCACTAACTGGTGTTTGCACCATTAAAGCCACCAGCGATCCAAATTTGCGTCCAAAGGTTGCAGGTAAGATAAGGGTTCCAAGATCAACTTCCATTTGGAAACTAACGCCTATTAACAGCAAAAATACGCATGTAACTTACACCTTGGATATTGATCCCGGAGGGAGTTTACCTGCATGGCTGGTAAATTATGCAAGTGTTGAAGGGCCTTATTTGAGCTTTTTAAAAATGAAAGAAATACTCCTAAAGTAGCAAAAGATGTTCTAGTTTTTAAGGAAACATGGTCGTTTTAAAATATTTTCAACCATCTTACAAACCAGGAATCATAAGCAAATCATATAAATTTAACCAATTTGCAATTGAAATTACTTTATTTTGTCAACAATTTGTATATTCGCGCTCCTAAAAATTAATTAACACAAAGAAAAAGATGACCTTACTAACTAAAATCCGCAACCGTTCCGGATTACTTGTAACTATTATTGCTATTGCCTTATTGATATTTATTCTAGAGAGTGCTTTAGAGTCAAGAAAGGGACTTTCGGCCTCTGATCGCAGTAAAATTGCTGTGATTAATGGGAAAGACGTTTCAATAGAAGAATTTCAAAACAAATTGGATCAAGCAGAAACCAATCAAAAGGCCCAAAATAAGCAGGCTACCATAGATGAAAACACACGTGAAAATTTGCGTTCGCAAGTTTGGAATCAAGTTTTACTTGAATATGTTGTAAAGCCACGTTATGAGAAAATAGGTATTTTTGTAAGTGAGCCAGAGTTAAGTGATATGGTTCAAGGCAAAGATCCTCATCCTCAAATTAAGCAAGCCTTTACTGATCCTAAAACAAATGAATTTAGTCCGGCCAATGTGGTTAACTTTCTTAAAAACATGGAGAAAGATGAAACAGGCGACACAAAAAACAGATGGATTGTTTTTGAACAAGCCATTAAGGAAGAAAGAGTTTCACAAAAATATACTGCCATGGTAAAAAAAGGTTTGTATATTACAAAAGCAGAAGCTAAGAGAAATTACCAAGGAACTTCTAGAACAGCAAATATTCAATACATTGCAAAAAAGTACTCAGATATTGCAGATAGCATTATTAAGGTATCTGAAGATGATTTAAAAAAATACTACAACGAAAACAAGAATAAATACAAACAAAAAGAAACAGTTCGTGGCATTGATTACGTTGAATTTAATGTAGTTCCTTCGGGAGAAGACAGACAAATATTAGCGGATGGTTTAAATAAATTGAAAATTGATTTTGCAACAGCAACAGTTGATTCAGATTTTGTTAACCAAAATTCAGATGCTAAATATGTAGAAAAATACATTGGTTTTAATGCAGGATTTATGTTTTTTGATAGCCTTTCAAGATCACCTATTGGAACTGTAGTAGGGCCATTCCCAGAAGGAAATAACTTTAAAATTGCCAAGCTTTCAGGCAGTAAAATGTATCCAGACTCTGTAAAAGCAAGACACATTTTAATTTCAATTGAAAACGGAGATTCTAAAAAAGCACTTCAGCGTGCAGATAGCTTGAAAACCGCTATTAAAGGTGGTAAAAAGTTTGATGAACTAGCTAAAATATTTTCAAAAGACCAAGGTTCTGCGGTTAAAGGTGGCGACTTAGGTTGGTTTAAGGACGGAATGATGGTTAAACCATTTAATGATGCTTGCTTTAATGGTAAAAAAGGTGATTTGCAAATTGTAGAAACCCAATTTGGTGTGCATTTAATTGAAGTAATGGATAAAGGTAAAGAATCAAAAAGGATTTTGGTTTCTACTGTGGAGCGTTCTTCATCACCAAGTTCAGCAACCTACCAATTTTATTACGGCAAAGCAAGTGAATTTGCTGGCAAGAACAACAATAAAGATTTGTATGAAAAAGCAGTAAAAGATCAAGGATTTAATAAAAGAAGTGCTGATAACCTAAGAGAAACCGAACGTAATTTTAATGGTATTGAAAATGCCAGAGAAGTTGTTCGTTGGGCTTATGGAGCTAAAAAAGAAGAAGTTTCTCCAGTGTTTCAAATTGGAGAAAAGTATATAGTAGCTATTCTTACCAAAATTAAGGAGAAAGGAACTTTACCATTAGAGGAAGTTAAGGAACAAGTTGAAATTGAAGCAAAAAAACAAAAGAAAGCAGAGAAATTTATTAGTGAATTTGAAGCTAATATGAAATCAGCAACAACTTTGGAACAAATAGCTCAAAAAATGAATTTGCAATTAGAACTATCCAGCAATCAAAGTTTTATAAATGGTGTGTTGGGCAGCTATGGACGTGAAGCAGGTATAGTTGGTAGTGCGTTTGGTTCAAAAGCAAAGGTATTAAGTAAAGCAACTAAAGGTGACAATGCAGTATTTGTATATGTAATAACTGATTTTACCGAAGCAAAGCCTTCTGTAGATAAATACAAAAGTAATGCAGATAATATGAGCAACTCTGTAAGACAAAGAGTTGACTATGAAATATTTGAAGCACTAAAAGACAAAGCTGAAATTGAAGATAGAAGAGCAACTTTCTTTTAATAATTAAGTCAATAAATTGTAAAAGGGTAGAATTTTTCTACCCTTTTTTTATTTTCTTAAATTATTAATGTATTTTAGCGTACTTATAAAAATTGCAACTAATTTTAAAACTTAGTAGTATAGCAAACAAACCGGATTGATATGAAGAAGAGATGGAGTTTACAGGAGGATGTTGACCGCAGTGTAATTGGTTTACTCAGTTTGCAATTAGGTGTTAAACCTTTATTAAGCAGAATTCTATACCTACGTGGCATAAAAAATTGGGAACAAGCAAAGGACTTTTTTAGACCTGAGCTTTCACAGTTGCACGACCCATTTTTAATGAACGGAATGGATGTCGCAATTAATAGAATTGAATTAGCCATAGAAAATAACGAGAAAATTTTAATTTATGGCGACTACGATGTGGATGGCACAACTGCAGTAGCTTTAGTTTATTCATTCTTTAAAAGTCATTACACAAATTTAGAATTTTATATACCAGATAGGTACAGTGAAGGTTACGGCATTTCCTTTAAAGGGATTGACTACGCAAAAGAAAACAATTTTAAATTAATTATAGCGCTTGATTGTGGTATTAAATCAATTGACAAAATTGATTATGCCAATGAAAAAGGTGTAGATTTTATTATTTGTGACCATCATTTACCCGGTGAAACAGTGCCTAATGCAGTTGCAGTGCTTGACCCGAAAATGGAATCGAGTAAATATCCTTTTAATGAGTTATCCGGTTGCGGTATTGGTTTTAAACTTATTCAAGCGTATGCCAAACGTAAAAATATTCCAGAGGACTCATTAATTAAATATTTAGATCTAGTAGCTGTTAGCATTGCCGCAGATATTGTACCGATAGTTGATGAAAATAGAATTTTGGCATACTATGGCCTGCAGGTGCTCAACAATCGCCAAAGAAAAGGATTTGATGCTATTCTAAAATTAGCAGCCTTTACAAAAAAATTAACCATCAGTGATATTGTTTTTACAATTGCACCTAGAATAAATGCTGCAGGGAGAATCGCAAGCGGAAATACAGCAGTAGAATTACTTATATCCGACAATCCAGCCGACGCGTTAAGTTCTAGTGAAGAAATTGACAACACAAATTCTGAACGTAAAACCTTAGATCAAAGCATCACCAAACATGCATTTAGCATGATTGACGAGGATAAAGACAATTATCTTAAGAAAAGCACAGTATTGTACCATCCAGATTGGCACAAAGGCGTTGTAGGTATTGTAGCTTCGAGACTTACTGAAAAATATTACAGACCAACAGTTGTGCTTACATCATCTAATGGCATGGCAACAGGCTCTGCCCGATCGGTTAAAGATTTTGATGTGTATAAAGCAATAGAGTCTTGCAGTGAACTGCTTGAGCAATACGGTGGACATAAATATGCTGCTGGCTTAACACTAAAAACAGAAAATATTCAATTATTTATTGAAAAATTTGAATTGATTGTTTCTCAAACAATAGAAGAGCGTTTGCTTACACCCGAAGTAGAGATTGATGCAGAAATTAAATTAGTTGACTTAGATGCTAAGTTTTTGCGCATCTTAAAACAATTAGCACCTTTTGGACCGAGAAATATGGCTCCTGTATTTTTGGCAAGAGGAGTTAAAGATAAAGGATATGCAAGAGTTGTTGGAAACAATCACTTGAAGTTAGATATTTATCAAGATGATTTAAAATTTAGTTTCCCTGCTATTGCTTTTAATGCTGGAGAAAAATATGAACAGCTACTAGAAAAATCTGCCTTTGATATTTGTTTTACTGTGGAGGAGAATGAGTACAACGGTAATGTTACCTTGCAATTTAATATTAAGGATATTAAATTTGAGCATCAAAAAACATTAAACCCTACAAATTTGTTATAACTAAAAATAGATTTTAATACTAAAGCATAAACAATGGAAGACTCAATTTTATTAGAGAAATTTCAAGAGAAAATAGACAAAGGTTTAAAAATTGAACCTAAGGATTGGATGCCTGAAGCCTACAGAAAACAGTTAATTCGGATGATGAGTCAGCATGCACATTCAGAAATTGTAGGCATGTTGCCTGAAGGCAATTGGATTACCCGTGCACCAAGCTTAAGAAGGAAAGCAGTATTGCTTGCAAAAGTGCAAGATGAAGCAGGTCATGGCCTCTATTTATACAGTGCAGCAGAAACCTTGGGTATAGATAGAACTGAATTATTAGACCAGCTATTTACAGGTAAGGCCAAATATTCAAGCATCTTTAATTATCCATCGTTAACTTGGGCCGATATAGGTGCTATTGGATGGTTGGTTGATGGCGCAGCCATAATGAATCAAACCATGTTAGCAAGAGGCTCTTATGGGCCATACTCTAGAGCCATGGTGAGAATTTGTAAAGAAGAGAGTTTCCATAACAGACAAGGATATGAAATAATGCTCACCTTATCTAATGGCTCTCCTGCTCAAAAAGCAATGGCGCAAGATGCGTTAAATCGTTGGTGGTGGCCAGCAATAATGATGCTTGGACCATCAGATGCTGCTTCACCAAACACCGAACAATTGATGCGTTGGAAGGTGAAATTAGAAACTAATGATGAAATTAGACAGCGATTTATTGATAGAACAATTCCGCAAGCTGACTTTTTGGGCTTAACAGTTCCAGATAATGATATGAAATTTAATGAAACCACTGGTCATTATGAGCATGGTACAATTAATTGGAAAGAATTTTTTGATGTTGTTGCTGGTAATGGACCTTGTAACAAAAAACGTTTAAAAGCTAGGGTTGATGCGGATAAAAATGGGGCTTGGGTAAGAGCCGCAGCACATGCATATGCTAATAAAAAAGCTGCTGCAAAAGCTGCTTAGTATATTTATCTAATTTTATTACACTAACAAAGGTTAGCAAAAATGCTCATCTATTGAAGCAATGCTCCTTTGTTAGCTTTTTAATTGATTCCATGTATTTAGGGTTGATTTGATAAAGTAAAAATAATAAGCAGGAGGCAGCTTGCTTCCATAACTATTTACGTTTTGAGCCCAATCTCACCTTGCACTTTTTATAAAATATTTCTGACGAAGCATCGAAGCTTAAAAATGTAGGCGCTAATCTCCAAGCCACACGGAAATATCTGAAAATAATAGGTATACTACAATTATTTGTAGCGCTATTCTAATCAAAACAGGTTTCCAAGTTATTGGATTTATGGTGATTAAGTTCCAAGTCAAAGCCCCAAATAGCCATAAAAAAAGACAAATAATGTTTGCAACAAAACTCATCAAAATTATGGGTTCATAAAAATAATAAATAAGTAGATTTTTGGGGTCATCCAAACTTGGAATAGGTAAGTGACCAATTATAATTGCAGTATGCAAATAAAAGCTTAATAAACTAATCATATTTATGAAAGGAAATAGTGCCAAGGCATCTATTATTAAATTCCAATTTTTTGAACTTTTAAAACGCATAAAGTTATTTTTTTTACTTTCTATCAACGTGAATTATCCCAAAATCTTGACATTAACCTGCAGCTAAAAATTTGCAGCTACAAGAAGTTGTTTCCTAAAAACTTTTCTAGCGGCGAAGCCCTAAACTAAATGCCATCGTAAAACTTGATCTGAAAAAAAATAGCAATTGAAATCACTTAACCTATATTTTGTATTAGAAAACTAATCATTAATTGAGTTTAAACTACCTCTGCAACTGTAAATGTTGATCCACCAACTATGACTAAATCATTCGTTGCTGCTTGCATTTTTGCATTCTTGAATGCTGCGCTTACACTTTTAAAAACTTTACCTTTGAGTTTAAAGGGCAATGCAAGCGAAGCCAGTTCATTAGCTTCTAAACCTCTTGGTATATTTGCTTTACAGAAATAATAGATTGCATTTTTGGGAAGCAAACTTAAGATTGTAGTGATATCCTTATCGTTAACCATTCCTAAAACAAAGTGCAAATGTTGATGTGGTGTTTGCTTAATTTGTTTTAACACCATTTTAATGCCAGCCTCATTATGACCAGTATCAGCTATGCAAAGTGGCTTATTTTGCAATACCTGCCATCTACCTAAAAAACCTGTGGTATCAATAACATTTTGAAAGGCATCTTTGGTTTGTTTTTTAGAAATTTTAAAATCTAAAGTTTTAGCTATTTCTATAGCCTGCAATGCTGTTGCAATATTTTTAGTTTGATAAATACCTTTTAGCTGTGGGTTTAATTTTTCAAAGTAAACATTATGCTCATGACTTACTTTTAGAAAGCCTTTTTGCAAGTGATTTGATACTTTAAAATGTTTATCCGCAAAATAAATTTTCGCCTTACTTTCTTTTGCCTTATTCACAAATATAGATTTAATTTCAGCTTGTGTTTCTCCAATAATAACAGGTGTATTTGGTTTCATTATGCCCGCCTTTTCTTTGGCTATAAGCGGCAATGTATTTCCAAGAAGCGACATATGATCCATACTAATATTGGTAATGATGCTCATTATAGGAGCTATCACATTAGTGCTATCGAGCCGCCCACCCAGGCCTGTTTCGACAATGGCAATATCAACTTTTTTATCCTTAAAATATTGAAAAGCCAATCCTACTGTCATTTCAAAAAATGAAGGTTGGATACGCATAAATTCAAGCTGGTACTGGTCAATGAATTGTGCAACATATTTTTTGGAAATCATTTTTCCATCAATTTTAATGCGCTCCCTAAAATCTTTTAAATGAGGCGAGGTATATAAACCTGTTTTATAGCCTGCTTCTTGAAAGGCAGCGGATAGCATGTGACTTGTTGACCCCTTGCCATTAGTACCAGCAATATGTATGCTTTTAAAATGATGTTGAGGATTGTTTAATAAATTGCAAATTGCCCAAGTATTGTCTAGATTTGCTTTGTATGCTGCAGTACCAATGCGCTGAAACATTGGTAATTGATCGTACATGTACATTAAAGCCTCATGATACTTGATGGCCATAACAAGCTTTTACTTAAGAATAAAATTATAAGTGATGGTTCCTTTTTGCTCTTCGGGTGCATCAGCAGAAGGATTAAACTTAGCCGACATAGCCGCTCTGCGGGCAATATCAAGTAAATTTGGGTTTGATGTGGTAGAACCTTTTACACCAGGTTTAGCTTTTATGACATTTCCATTTTTATCCACAGTAATTTCTACAACCACCTTTCCATCCTCTTGAAACGCAGCTCTTGGGATTGGCAAACTATTGGCTTTTCTATTTGTTAAAGAATAGCGCGGCCCCCCTTTTCCATCACCACCGGGGCCATCAGTTCCATTACCAAGTGCATTGCCTGTTCCACCACCTGGACCATGATAAGTGGAATTTCTGCTTCCTTCTTTTACACCTTGATCACCAGCTTTATTGGTTTCCCCCTCTCCTTGCGCTGTGCTGCCACCATTAGATCTTTTACCTTTATACAAACCTTTTGTATTCACCTTTCTTGGTTCGGGGACAGGTTCAGTTGCAGTATTATTTGAAGCATTTTCAGTAGGATCTACTTTTGCCACTGTAGGTGCATCTTCGGTTTCTTGCGTTAGTATTGGATTTACTGAAGGACGCACAGGTGTTGAAATTTCGATGGGTGGATCAGCGACTTCTTCGGCTGTTGATGCTGTGTTAGTAGGGTTTGTTAAATCTTCGGGTTGTATAGTGCCCATGCCATCGTCAGAAGTACCAAAATTAACTTCAATACCATTACCACCTGTTTCTGGAAATGGAGGAATTGGCGTTTTGAAAACTATTAAAATAAAAATTAAAAAGAGTAAGGCATGAAACAATAATGTTCCAGCAAGCGCCATTAATCTATTTTTTCCTAAATCTTGATTTGATGTCATTGTATTTTTATTTTACAGATGTAATTATTTCAATAATTCCATAACTGCATGTCCATTATTTAGGAGCTTGGGTTGCCATAATCATTTTTACTTTTAATTTATTTCCAATAGCTAATACATCAACCAAATCTTGCACACTTAATCCATTGTCGATGCGTAAAACAACAGTAGGTTCTTCTACACGAGCCACTCCAGCAGTTAACCTTGGTTCAATTTCTTCGAAGGTAATACGCTGACCATTTAAAGAATACTGTTTATCGAGCGACATTTCTAAAATAATTTTTTGCTTATTAACAGTGTTAGACGAACTTGCCTTTGGCAACATTAACTTTATTACGCTAGGATTAACCATAGTGGACACTATTAGAAAAAATAGCATTAAAAAGAACATGATGTCGCTCATACTTGAGGCCCCAACTTCTGCCTCAAATCTCTTTCTGTTTCGTTTTAGATTCATGCGTTAGGATCTTGTAAAACATCAATAAATTCAACTGAAGCTTCTTCTATCTTAAATATTGAACGGTCAATTAATAAATTGAGGTAATGATAACTTACAAATGCAAAAACACCAACTACTAATCCGGCAGCACTTGTTATCATTTTTTGGTAAAGGCCATTAGAAATTAGGCTTATACTAATGTCATCAACTAAAGAAATATCGTAAAAAATTTTAATAACACCTATGATTGTTCCAATAAATCCGAACATGGGTGCAATACCAGCAACAATGCCAAGTATGCTCATGTTTTTTTCCATTTTGGCAACTTCCAATTTGCCTACACTTTCCATAGCACCTTCAATTTCTTTAATGGGTTTACCAATACGAGAAATACCCTTATTAATTACAGTAGAAATAGCTGAAGGATTGCTCTTACATATGCTGCTGGCTCCCTCCAGATTTCCCTTTTTAATTTGATCCTTTACATTATTCATAAAATCATTAGAAACCTTTCCAGCCCTCTTAACAACAATTAGCTTATCTATCAGCACATAAATACTGATGATTGACAAAACACCAATGGGTATCATAATATAACCACCTTTCATAATTAAATCAAGCAATGATAAAGTTGCTTGTTTAGGTGTATTTTGAGCTGCAGAAGGGATTGCTGGTGCGCTGCCTATAATACCTTCGGTAATTTGTAAAAACAATGATAACAACATATGATTGTAGATTTTTTTATTAACGCTAAATTAGTTTTACTTAATGGCATCAATGATGTCGTTAAGTTTTAATTATAAACAAGTACATGTTAGTTATAGGCGTAAAAATAAAAAGATTAAAATTACTTGGTATTTTTAGTTTAAATATTCATTGATTTCTGAATGAAAAACTAATAAATGTATTGCTTTAAAATTTAGCTAAAACAATTCAACATGGCTAATTACGGCGGCTACATTATAACGTTTCTTATTTAACATTATTTATGCGCAATAGCATATGATCGTTTTTACAACTAGATTTATGCTATGCACATTATATTGTTACTAATTAAAGCATGATAATTTTAATTGAATAATTTCTAAACCTATTTTTGTTAGATGCTTTGTAAGCAAAGCTAATTTGAAGTATTTTTTTGAAATTAGGTTTTTAATTTGACTCACATTTTCCTAAATTATTACTATGAAAAAACTAAACTTATTTGCTCCGTTTGCCATCATGCTTTTTTGGCTTTATTCCTGCGTGCCCGCTAGACAATTTGAAGACTTGAAAGCAAAAGAAAAAAAAGGCGCCCAAGAACTCGCCGATATAAAAGCTAGCTCGCTCTCATGTAACACGAAATTGACAGAGAGTGAAAATGATTTGCAGCTATTGAAACGCAAAGTGAGTAATTTACAGAATGACACCATGGTAATGGGTAACTCAATGAGATTACTAACAAAAAACTATGATAAATTGAACCAGACCTATGATTTGCTGCTATCAAAAAACAAAGAATTATTAGAAGGCAATGTAAATGAAAATAAGTTACTGGTAACAAATTATCAACTTTCGCAAGAGCAATTGCAGCGCGAGCAGGATGCGCTTAAAATTTTAAAACAAGAATTAGAAGCACGTAAAACTAATTTAGATAAATTGAATGAAGAATTAAAAACATCTCAAGAGGCTTTAAAGGCTAGAGAAGCAAAACTTACAGAACTACAAACTATTTTAGCAAAAAAAGATTCGACAGTAACGGCCCTTAAAACTAAGGTTACCGAAGCTTTGCTGGGTTTTCAAAATAATGGTTTAACTGTTGAGCAAAAAAATGGCAAAGTATACGTATCTTTAGAAGAGAAATTATTGTTTGCAAGTGGCAGTATAACTGTTGATGTTAAAGGAGCAGAAGCTATAAAAAGTTTAGCTAAGGTCTTAGAACAAAATCCTGATATCAACATACTGGTTGAAGGCCATACCGACAATGTTCCATTTTCTAGCGCAAGCGGTGGCATAAAAGACAATTGGGATTTAAGTGTTTTGCGTGCTACATCTATTGTAAAATTAATAACCTCCCATACTACTGTTGATCCGAAAAGATTAACTGCAGCAGGACATGGTGAGTTTTTTCCCATTGACACTGAGAATACAGCACAATCTCGCAAAAAAAACAGGAGAACAGAAATCATTCTAACACCTAAATTAGATGAGCTTCTTAAAGTATTAGAGACCAATTAAGCGAGAATTAGCAAATTTTAATCCTTTATTAGTGCAATATTCTTTCAAAAAAGTTAGGTTTGTTGTTTAATTAAAGATCATACTTATGATTAAGCAATATCCTTTGAAGAATATAATTACACTTATTTTGACCTTTTTAATTGGCAATATTGGCTATGCGCAAATATTAAAACCAGTAAAATGGAGCTACAGTGTAAATCGCATCAATGATTGTGAAGCAGAACTAATCTTTAAAGCTAAGATTGATAAAGGATTTCATGTTTATTCTCAATTTTTAGACAGGGACGATGGGCCAGTTGCAACCACATTTAACTTTGATAAAAGTGTTGATTGCATTTTCATTGGAAAGATTACCGAAGGAAAACCAATTGAGGAGTACGATCCAAACTTTGAAATGAAATTGAAGTTTTTTGCCAACGATGCAATTTTTAAGCAAAAAATAAAAATTTCTAACTTAAAATCATTCTCAGTAAAAGGTTATCTTAATTTTATGGTGTGCGATGAATCAAAATGCTTGCCGCCAGAAGATGTTGACTTTGAATTTAAAATTACTGCTGCATCAGGAGCACCATGTACAGGTGAAAAAGAAAAAAAAGCGGAAATACCCAAGTTAGCTACTGCTGATAATATTTCCACTAAAGTTGATTCAACAAAAGAAGATACGACCGCTATAATAGCATCAGCTGCTGAAAGCAACACAAATGATATTGTAAAAGAAGATATTGAAGATAAAAAAGAGAACATGGGTGCCTGGGCCATTTTTGTGGCTGGTTTCTTAGGGGGATTACTTGCTTTGCTTACTCCTTGTGTATTTCCTATGATTCCTTTAACTGTAAGTTTTTTTACAAAACGTAGTGGCACCAGGCAAAAAGGATTGATGAATGCATTTATTTATGGCTTATCAATCATTTTAATTTATGTTACTTTAGGAATGGTAATTACTCTGTCGTTAGGGCCAGATGCGTTGAATGCTATGGCGAGTAATGCAATTGTGAATCTTGCCTTCTTTATTATTTTTGTTGTATTTGCCGCTTCTTTTTTAGGTGCATTTGAAATTACCTTACCAAGCAGTTGGGTTAATAAAGCAGATACAGCAAGTGAGAAAGGAGGATTATTGGGCATCTTCTTTATGGCTTTTACTTTATCACTAGTTTCATTTTCATGTACAGGTCCTATTATTGGAACCCTGCTTGTGCAAGCTGCAGTTGGAGGAAATGTATTGAATCCAACCATTGGTATGATTGGGTTTTCTTCGGCATTAGCCTTGCCTTTTGGATTATTTGCAGCTTTTCCGGGATGGTTAAACTCTTTACCAAAATCGGGCGGTTGGTTGAATTCAGTAAAAGTAGTATTGGGATTATTGGAATTAGCATTAGCCATGAAATTCCTTTCGAATGTTGATTTGGCTTACCATTGGGGCTTATTAACTCGTGAAGTATTTATTGCCTTATGGATAGTTATTTTTAGCTTACTTGGTTTTTATTTACTAGGCAAGCTTAAATTTTCTCACGACAGTGATACTAAATATATTACCATACCAAGAGTGATGCTCTCTATTCTTGTTTTTGGCTTTGTTGTTTATTTAATTCCGGGTATGTTTGGTGCCCCATTAAAAATAATTAGTGGTTTCCCCCCTCCTACATTTTATAATGAAGGTTGGTCTTTAGGCAATGGAAGTCCAACAGATGCTGGAGGAAAAATAATTCCAGGAACAGATCCAGAACATTGCCCACATAACTTAAATTGTTTCCATGATTACGATATGGCATTGGCTTATGCACAAGAAGTTAAAAAACCATTAATGGTAGATTTTACAGGGTGGAGTTGCGTAAATTGTCGTAAAATGGAAGATAATGTATGGGTTGATCCAAGAGTGTTAGAGCGTTTGAATAAAGATTACGTATTGGTTTCACTTTATGTAGATGACAAAACATCCTTGCCAGAGGCCGAAAAACATGTGAGTGCTACCACAGGAAATAAAATAAAAACAATAGGTAATAAGTGGAGTGACATGCAAACAAAGCGCTTTGGCACAAACTCGCAGCCCTATTATGTATTGTTAGATGCTAAAGAACAAATACTTAATAAGCCTACAGGCTATGATCCCGATATTGACAAATTCATTCGTTTTTTAGATGAAGGAAAAGCATTGTATTCAAAAAAATAATTTAAATTAATCTAGTAAATTTTAGTTAATATACCCTTATGAAGTTTTATAATTTTTTAATTAAATATCGCTTTTGGCTTGGCCTTTTATCAATTGCACTAGGTGTTATAGCGCAGTTTACAGTTGATATTTGGACAGCAGTATTAATGTATTCACTTGCATTCATTGCTCTTCTCTCCCACTTTTTAATTGGCCCAATTAGATTATTACAAAAACCAATTGAAGACGGAAACATTGAGGAGGTAAATCGTATATTAAACTCAATATGGTTTCCAAACTTATTGATAAAGCCTGTTCGCAGTAGCTACTACACCCTTAAAGCCAATATGGATATGGCACAACAAAACTACACTTCTGCAGAGCAAAACTTAAAGAAGAGTGTTAAATTAGGTGGTGTAAATTCTGAAATGGACGCTGCGAATAACTTGCAAATGGGAATGATGGCGCTGCAAAGAAATGACTTTAAAGAGGGTGAAAAGTATGTGAAAGCAGCCATCAGAACCGGATTACCAGATAAAGACAGTCAAGCCATGGCCTATTTAGCGATGTCGCAAATTTATTTAAGAAGACGTGAAAATAAAGCCGCCAGAGATTTCTTTGTAAAAGCAAAAGCAGCAAAACCTAAATCGGAAGAGGTGGTAAAGCAACTTAAAGAGATGGATAAATATTTGAGTAGAATGCCAGGGTAAATTATCTCTTTTACTTTTTTTTATTCAATAAATAAAAAGCAAAATAATAACCTTAGTTAAATACTGATCTACAATATATATAACAATTTTGACGCTGTTTTTAGCATCATTTTTACAGCTATATATATAAATGCACTTATTTTTTATCAATAATAAATGGCTACAGCTATTTCAACTTTTCCAAGTTTGCTATTATTTGCTTTGCGTAAAGAAAGATTTATAAGCTAAACCCAAGTATGCAATTAGACGGTATACATTTAACCCAGATTCCGCATTAAAAATCTAATCAACTCATTTTACTTCAATCTAAAGGACTTACTCCCATTTTGAATTTCAAAATAGCTTGTTATACTTTCTATCCAAAACAGTCTGTGAGCAATTGATATTATTGTAAAATTTTGCTGATTAACGATTCCTAATGTGTAATCTGGATTTAAAATTCATCAATTGTAGTATCAACTATAACTATTTTTTATATAAAAGGCAGCTGCATTTTCTTAGCTATTTATGCAGATTAATTAATCATTAATTGCCGTTTTTTTATTTTTATTCGCTCAATAAAAGTGATATAATTTAGAAATTAATGTAAGAGAAATTAGCAACATTTCTTTTATATAAACCAAATGAAAGGAAAACAAATTACCCTATGAATAATTTGTTTATCCAAAATAAATTAATGCTAATACACGTTCAAATGTATATATTTGTATTGAACAATAATTTCAAAAACTATGACAAAGAAGAAAAAATTATCGATGCTATGTTTGCTTTTGTTAGTTGCCAGTTCAATAACAGCTTGGCAAGTTAATATAGGAAAAACTGTTAGCAATGTAAAAATAAAAAACCCTGATGATAAAGCGAGCCCCATTCCATTTTGGGGACAGAAAGTGATGGTTGTATTTTATACTGATCCTGATGTTAAAGATGTAAATGATCCATTATCAGATGCAATTAAGGCAAAGAATTTTCCAAAAGAAAAGTATGTGGGTATTGGAATTGCGAATTGCAAAGATACTTGGTTACCAAACTCGATGATAAGATACGCCGGAAGACAAAAACAAAGTAAATATCCTAGCTCGGTGATTTTAGTGGATGATGATCATGTTGCCTCTAAAGCTTGGAGTTTAGGCGACTGTGACGAAGTTGGATACGTTTTGGTAATTGGTGTAGATATGAAAATTAAATATGCTAAAGCTATAAAAAATCAAGCTGAAAGTAAAGCAATAATTACTACAGTAACTGAAATTTTAGAATCAGAAATAGCGAAACATTAGCTGCAATATTTTTAGTATTAAAAAAGCTGTTGAAATAATTAAAATAGACGCTCTGGGTGGGGCGTCTATTTTAGTTTATTCGAATTACTAAAAAAAATCACATCGGAGTTACAAGCTATCTTATTAAATTAATATTGCCTTGCCTAGTAATAAATTCTTGATTGATCAAAGTAGTTTCTAATCGATAAACATAAATACCATTATTGCATGCCTTGCCTTTGTAAGTGCCATCCCAGCAGCTATTCTGCGTTGTCGACTCAAATATTTTTTCTCCCCAACGATCAAATATTACAAAGTACATTGATTGAATACAATTACCTAAAACACATTGCAAATCATTGTTATTATCGTCATTAGGTGAGAAGGCATTAGGAACAAAAATATCGCCACACTCTAACTCAAGATAAACTATAGTGCATGCTGTATCCACACATCCATTCAAGGTGGCTGTAACACAATAGCTTGTTGTTTCTTTAGGTGAAACCATAATGCTATCGCCCAATTCTCCGTTGCTCCAACTAAATAAACCATTTCCATTTGCAACTAAAGTGGCAGTTTGAAATTGATTAATGGTTACACTCGAAGTAAGCTCTAATTGCGGCGCTGCTAGCACTTGAACAACAGCATTTGAAGTAATTTCTTGACAACCAGCAGCAGCTGGAACTGTATATGTAATTATATAGTTTCCTGCAAGAGAAGCATTCAAATTAATAGCACCATTTTGAAGATCTATTGCTATCGTATTTTCATTTGATGTAAATAAACCTCCTGTATTCCCATTAATTATTGGCTCAATAATTTCATTAGAGCCCGAACATAAATCTAAAGCAGGATAAACAATATTTGCAGTAGGAGCTGCTGTAATTGTTAATGTAAATGAACCGATATAATCGATACAACCTCCCGTGGCAGAAATATAATTTGAAATGGTATAAATACCCGGTGGAGTGAGCGATAAATTGATAGTTCCTGTTGTGATATCAGCAAAAATTAAACTAGAAGGATTTGAAGAAAATACGCCATAAGTTGCACCAGAATTAATTAAAGCTGATGGGTTAGGCGAAGTATTGCAAAAGAAAAAATCACTATAGGTAAAGCCACCATTTACAGCTTGACTTATCGTAATATTAAATGTATCTGAACCAGCACAAGCTCCTGCATTAGTGTATACAATACTGTAATTTCCTGGTGCAGAAAGTGCCATATTTATTTCGCCTTGATTACCAATAAAAACCAGCCCTGTAGGAAAAGAACTAAAAATGCCCCCTGCAGCTCCCAATAGAGTTACAATAGCATTTGCACCATTCTGGCAAAACTGCGAATCTTGATATGTAAATGCAGCACTTTGAATAGCATTAAGAGTAATTGAAAATAGTGCAGCAGGCCCTTCACAACCTGAATTACTTTCAGTTACATATAAATTATTAACCCCAATGGCTAAGCTTGGTGTATAATTGTTTCCAGTAGCCAATATATTATTTAAAGCAGCATCGCCATACCAAGTAATTGTACCTCCATTTTGTGCAGTAGCAGAAATTGAATTAAAAACATCGCCCACACAATAAGTTGTATTACCTGCTACAATAGGAGCCGGTGGTTGATTACAACATGGTAAAACAACAATTGTATCTGTCAATAAATTATTGCCAAAATGACAATAATCTCCTGCGGTGAAAGAATAAGTTCCGGGTTGGGTAATATTTATAATTGGCCCAATTGTGCCATCACTCCAAACATAACCTGGGTAAGTTGGGGGTTGAAATAAAACTGGATAAAATGATAAATCTATTGTAATACTTGCACTGCACAACAATGTATCTTCAGGAATTATAAAATTATAATTACTAGCACCAGCATAAATAGGATTTGGAGGTGTTACTGGTGTTTGTAAACAGCAATTTCCACCGGCACTTAACAAGTAATTTCCACTGAAACAATTATATTGCGTTTGATGCGCAAATAATGAAGAACCAGGCCCAAACTCAGCTAAAAAATATTGAACAATTTGAGGCGATGAATTTCCTCCTCCAGCATTGCCATTTGTACATCCTTCTGCACCAGTCATACAGTTTACAAGAGGAGTTGCGTTAGGCGCAACGGGTTGACCCAAATACGTTGTTACAGCTATATTATTTGTTGTATAAGAATAAATACTTACAATAGCTGCTGAAACCCCATTAATAATGGTGGTAGGAATATTACTCCCGCAATTTGAATTATTTAATCCATTAAAACCTGCATAAATAACCTCTGTAATATTTGCTACAAAAGGCCCTGTAAAATTTACTTGTGTAGCTTCATAGGTACATATGCCAACTTTTAAATTTGGAATATTTTGATCGACATTAATGTTAAGCACACCACCCTGATAATTAGAATAAATAATCACATTGCCATTAGGATTGCAAATAACTGCAGCCCCTGTTATAGTTACGCTTGCTGTAGTTGAGAAAGCTGAGCAAGATGAAGTTGCAGCCACATTATAAGTTACCAAGTAGGTTCCTGGTGTGCTTGTGGATGGAGTTATTTGGCCAGTTAAAGCATCAATAGTTAAACCTGCTGGAGCAGTAGAGAAACTACCTCCAACGCTTCCTGTTAAAACAACTGCTTGAGGTAATGTAATAGCTGTGCTATAAGGTCCAGCATAGGCAATAGTTGCAGTAGGAGCATTTGCTATCTCAACTGTAGTAGTTGCTACAATGCTCGGGCAACCTGGCATTGTGTATGAAACCGTATAAATTCCAGGAGCACTTAAGGAGGGAACAATTGCACCCGTAATTGCATTTATAGCTAAACCCGCTGGACTTGCCGAAAAAGAACCACTTGCATTGGTTGTTAAGCTAATATTCTGACTTTGTGCATTAGACGTGCAATAAGGAGACCCTGTATAATTAATTGTAGCCACAGGCGACGAAGATAAACAACAAGCAGCGCTAAGCGAACTCACATTGTATAAATTACTATTTAACCAACAACAATATTGTGCATTTAGAGAAAATAATGAACCGCCAAATTGTGTCATAAAATAATCTTCTATTTGATCTATGGTATTGCAACCTCCCTGATATACGCTTGAATTACAACTATAGGCACAAATAATTCCAAAATTATATCCATTAGGATTATTAACTGTTACAGCCGGTATTGTCAAAATGGTTTGGTTAGCTGCTGGCACACCAATAATTGAGGTAGGAAAATTACCAATGCTACAATTGTTGTTATTCTGAACCGAATTAAAACCTGCATACATTACTTCTGCCACATTGCTGCTGTATGGCCCGCTAATTGTGACACGTACTGGCTCATAGGTACAAATGCCAATTTTTAGGTTAGGGATATTTTGGTCGATATTGATGTTAAGTTCACCCCCATCATAGTTTGTAAAAATGATAACATTGCCATTTTGACTGCAATTGAAACCACCTGCAGTGGCATTAATTGTAATTGTTGTAGTTGTTGTAAATCCTGTACAAGCGCCAGAGGCATTAATAGTGTATGTTACAGTATAGGTTCCTGGTGTACTTAAAGATGGGGTGATTGCACCTGTAATTGGATTGATTGATAATCCCGCTGGGCTTGCCGAATAATTACCTCCATTTGTTCCGGTTTGATTTACAATTTGAGGCGTTGAAAGAGCACCATTAAATGGGCTCCCAGTGTAGGAAATACTTGCTGTTGGGTTTGAAACTACAACTATATTTTTCGTTTGGCTATCACTGCCATTAGTGTTTGCTGCAGTTAAAGAAATTGGAAATGACCCTGCTGTATTGTAACAAATGTTTGTTGGATTTTGAGCTGATGAATTAGTTATAGATGCACCGGGCAAAGTCCAGTTCCATGATGTAGGATTACCAGAGGTAGCATCAAATAAATCAATACAATCGCCGACGCAAATTGTGTCATTAGTTAAACTAAAATCAGCCACTGGAGGCAAAGAAGGCAAGCTACAACAAACGCCTTGCAGCCCAGAAGCTGTATATGTTGTAGAGTTTAGCCAACAATTATATTGCACACTTAATGCATATAAAGTTCCTCCTAAATTTGCAGTAAAGT
>CAMBZU010000024.1 GCA_945872355.1 Chitinophaga pinensis | reverse complement strand
TATATAATCAAATTTGTATTTTAAAAATTTATAAACTTTAACCCAATTTATACCGATTACACTTTCAATTTAGTCCAATTGCAGCATTACCTTGTTGTACTAATTTCAAGTAGTATCGGCATTAACCATTGTATATTTATTTTTTAGTTGGACTAAAAAATAAATACAATTGGTATTACATACTTCTAATGCCCAATATGGGTTAAAACAATGTGATTTATAAATTATGCCAATAATTTCACTTCGGTATTAAATATTGTATAATTCAAATCAATGTTAAAAGCTGCGGGAGGGATAGAACGGAATATCCTTTTTAACGCTGGTAATGGAGCTGCAAAAAAGATATAAGTGAAAGCCCGCTCACTCTTTCCGAGTGACCCGCCCATATTATTATTGTTTTTTTACTTAAAAAACTACAAAAAGTCATCGCTATTTTCTTCTTTCTGGGGCTTCACTTTCTCTTTTGATTTTTCGGCTTTTTTCTCAGGCTTATTTTCCCCTCCAAGTATTTTATTGCTCTTTTTTTGTGTTGTTTGATTTGTTTCCTTAGGCGATAATTTTGGATCTTCTTCCCACTCTATTTCAAAATCTTTTTGCTTAGCTCCTTTTATTTCTACCTTTTGATTCAAACTTTTATCCTTTTTAAAGAAACCAAATTCATCTTTTAAGAGCTGTTTTACTGCTTGCTTCTCGCTCTTAATTTCATCTTTCACAAACTGCTTCAACTCTTTTTTATCAAATTTTATTTGGGGATTATCTATATTTCCTGTCATGCTAATAAACAGTGTTGTTTTACCATCTTCACTTTCTTCAATTTCGTCAAAATCATTGTTTTTAGGCACTTCGCGCTTTCTTTTTTTACTTAACAGTTCATTTAAAGTTACTTTAAAATGATAATCAATATTATTATTAAAATCATGTGTGCCACTGCAATATAAATTCATTGCCGACGACTTTATTTGAAATTGTGGCACATATATTTTTTTGTTGCTAATGCTAATATTATTGGCCAATTCGTTAAATTTTATATGACCTAATTCGCTCACTGCAACAAATTTAGACAGCTTGTTTAATGGGGTAAAATTGTTCAATTGCCCATCTGTTATCAGCACTGTTGCGTCTGCCAAAATACTTTCAGGAATAATTGTATTCATATCACTCCAACTACTTTTATATACTATTTCTGCTGATAATTTTCCTGCAATATGCTTATCTGTTAAGGTTTTTTGCCCAAAGTTATTGAGTTGTTCAAATAGTTTATTGATACTTATTTTTGAAAGCTTTGCATCACATTTTAAATCAAATCCACCATTCGCCTGCAAGTATATAGCCCCGTTAGCAGTAGCTTTGCCATCCATACTATTAAACTTTAGTGAATCAAATCTAAATTGCTTTTCTTTAAAATAAATATTGCTCGACAAATTAGAGGCCCTAAAATTATCGAACTTAAAGCGTTCTATTTTTGTTTTTAATTTTAAATCAATGCTGTTCAAATATATTTCATCACTTTTTCTGCTATTATCGGCTTTAGCTTGATGCTTTGGCAACCAATCTTCTAATTCAAAATTGCTTGAATTTAAGTAGGCCCTCAACACTGCCTTCTCTTGGTTATTATTTAATAGAGCTTGAAAATTAGAGAGCTCTCCTTGCAGCTCTATTTCTGACTTTCCGTGCATAAAACTGAGATTTTTCACTAAAATATAGTTGTCATCTGCATATAAATTAGCCTCAATATTTTCGTATTTCATTACGTCGTTTTTGAAAATAAAACTGCCATTTTTTAACTGCAATGAACCAGCAAGTTCACCCTGTTTTGCTTTTGTAATATCCTTTTGTTTTAACTGCGCTATTGGGCAAGAAATACGTAATACTAAATCGGCATTTCCTTCTAACAAATTAAAGGTATCTAATTGCAATATTTCTTTTAGCTCATTTAACTTAAATGATGCTTTTATATTTCCATCAATAAATGGTTCTGTAAAATCAACTATCGAAAATTTTCCTTCAATTGGACTTTTATTTAAAGATGCATTAAATGCATTCACATACAAACCCGAAGTATGCATATTCTGCGACCTGCCGTTGCTGTAATAGCCCTTTAAATTAAGCTTTCTTAACTCCACCTTGCTCGAATTTTGACCAAGTGTGGCGTTTACAATATCAAAACTTGCTCTTATGGCTGGCTGCTTTTGATTTCCCTTCACTTTTAAATGAAAAGCAAAAAGCCCTTGACTATTGTATTCAGCAAACTTCTGACTCAAATGCTCAGGCAATAATGAAATAAATGATTGTATATCTAGTTTATTCCCTTTGGCTTCAAAGTTAATATCATCTCTCCCAAAAGAGCCTGATAAATTCAGTGTCAACTTTTCTAAGGCAGCGCTTGCATTGTTAAAACTAACTACTTCATTTTTCTTTAATAAACCAAAATTTAAAACAAGTTTTTTATTGGTTAAATATTTATGCTTCTCATATTCAAAACCTTTCACAATGAGTTTAGATCGGATAATAAGCGCAAAATCATTCGCGAACACTTCACCCTGCA
Source organism: Chitinophaga pinensis (assembly GCA_945872355.1). Taxonomy (GTDB): domain Bacteria; phylum Bacteroidota; class Bacteroidia; order UBA4408; family UBA4408; genus CAIKXD01. The sequence continues at coordinate 37,878 of CAMBZU010000024.1, read as the reverse complement.
TCTCCCCATCATTAAACAACAAGTCGAAATTTAGTTCTTTTTGCAAATCATTGTAAGTAACATCAAAATTATTGATAGCTATTTGATTCATTTTAAACTTCACCTCAGCGCTATTTGATGCTGTATCTGATCGCCAACAATGATAATTGTCTTTATTTAGCGCATCAATAAAAACATTTAGGTTGATGCCCTTTAAGGTAACTTTATTGATGGTGTAGTTGCCATTAAACACATCTTTTATATTAAATTGAAGACTTATTTCTTTTGCTGTTAAGATATTTTTGGGGCAATGATTATTATCTAAACCATGATAAACAGATTGGGCTTTTACATTATAAAAACTGAGTGAAGCCTTAGGGAAATTTTTAATTAAGGAAAACTCAATATTGCCTACTTGCACCGGTGAAATCAACTGTTTATTAATTTCACCCACAATGATTTTTTTTACTTGCTTTTCATAAACCAAAGCAATGGTAATGAATGCTGCAGCAAGCAGCAACGTAAAAACACCTAATGCAATTAAAATTTTCTTTAACATGATGGGCGCAAAGTTATTTTACAATTAGTGAAATAAGACTAACTTGTACGATACATATTAACCTATAGCTGTTAAAAGCAGCCAAATAAAAAAGGAGCATCAAATATATTGATGCTCCTTTTAAAGATTTAATTTTTTATTTAGTTCGAAACGCTAATATTTCCTTTTCTTGATCCTGCAGTGCCGTCATTTAAAGTAAAATCGAGTATATATACCAACACGCCTGTATTAATCTTTTTGTTCTTAAACTCACCATTCCAACCTTCAGCTAAATTAGCGCTTTCATAAAGTTGCGCCCCCCATTTATCGAAAATACGTATGGAAAATTCTTTTACGTTATTTCCTCTCACAAAAAAGAAATCATTATTGCTATCGCCATTAGGACTGAATGCCGTTGGCACCCATATATCATAATTTCTAATTACCGTTACTGCTAATGAATCACTTGCAACGCAAGTTGTTGCGGGATCAATTACACTAAAAGTATAAACAGTTGTTTCAACCGGACTTGCAGTTGGCAATAAACAATCGTTACAAGATAAGCTTTCAGATGGGGTCCATAAATAAGTCATTCCTGGTGTTGCAGTGGCAGTTAAAGTAGTTGACTCACCTTCTTGTATAGTAACATTTTCGCTCAAAACTACTGTTGGTGTAGGATTCAATTGAATATCAATATTATTTGAAATTGCACTAGGACTTGTTAAACAAGCATAATCACTAATTAAAGTGCAGGTTACACTTGCTGATGCACTTAAACCAATTGCAGTGAAGCTTGGCGTTACTGTTGTAATAATACTTCCGCCAACTTGCCAATTAAATTGAGGCGAAGCACCTCCAAATTCAAAAGCTGCATTAATTACTACCTGCTGACCAACACATATTACATTATTATCTGAAGTAATTGTAATTGTTGGCGTTCCATAAGGTAATATTGAAATAGATAATGAGTTTGATAGTAAAATACTTGGCGTGGCACAAGGTGCATTGCTTATTAATTGAGCACTTACCAAATCATTGTTTGACAATGTGGTGGAACTGAATGTTGCGGCTGTTGCGCCTGCAACTGAATTTCCATTAATAAACCATTGCACTTGCGGATTGCTCCCTCCTCCGCTAATAGTTGTATTAAATGTTATGTTGTTGCCTACACATATTTGTGTAGATGTTGCATTAATTGAAATGCTGGGCACTACTGAAGGATTTACTGTAATGATTACCAAATTAGATGTAGCCGTTTGTCCTGTTAAACAACTGGAAGATGGCGTAAACATTGCTGTAACTTGATCATTGTTATTTAAAGTATTTGAACTAAATAATAAACCAGTTCCTCCTACTACTAAATTTCCATTAATAAACCACTGAATTATATCTCCTGTATTTGTTGAATTTGGAATTGCTGTAAAATCAATAGATTGCCCAGCACATATTGTTGTGGAACTTGCTGCAATTGTTATTGCTGGGGCTGGAGGCACTGAAATTACTTCAACATCTAAAGTTACAGTTGCTCCACATTGGCCTGCATCAGGCGTAAATGTATAGGTAACAATACCTGTTGTTGTTGTGTTAATTGTAGTTGGATTCCAAGTGCCTGTAATGGCCGGAATATTTGCAGAGCTTAATGGCAATGTGGGCGCAACAGCACCTTGACATAAAGGAGCAATTGCTGCAAATGTTGGCGTTATACTATTTGTAACATCTATATTAATACTTGTATTAGCTGCACATTGATTGGCATCGGCAGTAAAGTTAAATGTAAATGTACCAATGCTTGTAGTGTTTATTGTTGATGGACTCCATAAACCAGTTATTGCAATTGTATTTGTAGAACTTAATGGTAAACTTGGCGCTATGTTTCCAACACAAAGTGGCCCTATGCTTGCAAATGTGGGAACGATAGCTGTGGTAATTTCAATATCCATAGTGGCTGTGGTAGCGCATTGGCCAGCATCAGGCGTAAATGTATAGATAACAATACCTGCAACAGAAGTATTAATAATGTTCGGGCTCCATCCACCCGTTATTGGTGTGGCATTAGCAGAAACTAATGATAAAGTTGGTGCAACAGCATTTAAACACAATGGACCAAATTGATTAAAAGTTGGTGTAATTGATGGTGCAGCAATTACAATATCCACGGTTGTTAACGAAGCACATTGGCCAGCATCAGGTGTAAATGTATAAGTACTTGTTCCTATCGTGGAAGTATTTACACTAAGAAAAGGTGTCCAAGTACCAGCTATTGAAGGCACATTAGATGAACTTTGTGGCAATAATACTGTAGGTGAATTTTGACAAAAAGGCCCAAAGGCTGCAAAAATTGGTGTTATAGAATTTGTAATTTCAATATCCATTGCTGCTGTGGTAGCACATTGGCCTGCATCTGGTGTAAATGTATAGGTTGTTATGCCAACGGTTGAAGTATTTACCACTGCTGAACTCCATGTACCTGTAATAGGTGAACTATTTGTGGAACTTAAACTTAAAACGGGCGCTGCAGCATTTAAACACAATGGTCCAATGCCTGTAAATGTTGGAACAACAGGAGCATTAACTGTTATACTTAAAGTTGTTGTACTAGCACATTGACCAGCATCAGGCGTAAAAGTGTAAATCGTGGTGCCTGCATTGGCTGTGCTCACTGTTGCATTCCAAGCGCCTGTAATTGGCGGTACGTTGGTTGAACTCGTTGGTAAAACTGGCGCAGTTGCATTTTGACAAAGGTTGGCAACAGCATTAAAAGTTGTGCTAATTGTTGGATCAACAGTAATACTCAAAGTAGCAATACTAGCACATTGACCTGCATCAGGCGTAAAAGTGTAAATCGTGGTACCTGCATTGGCTGTGCTCACTGGTACATTCCAAGCGCCGGTAATTGGCGGAACGTTGGTTGAACTCGTTGGTAAAACTGGCGCAGTTGAATTTTGACAAACGTTGGCAACAGCATTAAAAGTTGTGCTAATTGTTGGATCAACACTGATACTCAAAGTAGCAATACTAGCACATTGACCAGCATCAGGCGTAAAAGTGTAAATTGTGGTGCCTGCATTGGCTGTGTTCACTGGTGCATTCCAAGCGCCGGTAATTGGCGGAACGTTGGTTGAACTCGTTGGTAAAACTGGCGCTGTTGAATTTTGACAAAGGTTGGCAACAGTATTAAAAGTTGTGCTAATTGCTGGATCAATAGTGATGCTCAAAGTGGCAATACTAGCACATTGACCAGCATCAGGCGTAAAAGTGTAAATTGTGGTGCCTGCATTGGCTGTGCTCACTGGTACATTCCAAGCGCCTGTAATTGGCGGAACGTTGATTGAACTCGTTGGTAAAACTGGCGCAGTTGAATTTTGACAAACGTTGGCAACAGCATTAAAAGTTGTGCTAACTGTTGCGTTAACAGTAAAAGTAAGTGACGCTGCACCTGTAATTGCAGGATTACTTGAAATTACTCTTATAAGATAGCCACTTCCAGTTGCAGTTCCACCTGGAATTGTAACTGAGATTGAACCTGCATTAGCAGTGCTATTTAGTGTTCCTATATTTATTGGTGAAGCAAAACTACCTAATGCATCACTTAATTGCGCAGTGTAAATGTTACCAGCTGTAAAAGTTCCTATTGAAGTAAATGGCACATTAAAGGTACTGCCTGCACAAAAAGGGCTTCCTGAAATTATTCCTGTTGTAATTGTGTTTGATAAAGGAGTACATTGCTCTGTCAAAATTCTACCTGCTGCCCCATTGCCACCTGTGGCTGGCCCGCCATTATTTCCACTTGTAGCACCTCCTGTTCCTCCAGAAGCATCAGCATTTGCAGCTAATATAAAACCTGTAATATTACTCGATTTTAAATTAATTGTACCTCCACTTCCTCCACCACCTGAACCACCATAAGCACCTCCATTATTTGTCGAGGTACCGCCATTACCAGCTTTAACAGAAATAAGGCCAGTTGGACTAAAAGTTAAATTTGTGGCAGTTATTTGAATTGCACCACCGCCTCCACCACCACCGCCTCCGGCAGCTCTTGATATATTTCCTCGGTTTCCTCCACCGCCTCCTCCAGATCCTCCTAATAAATTACTACTTACAGCAGATTGTGTCATCATTGTTGTTAGTGCAGCATCTCCATAAACAAAACCAGCAGCTCCTCCAGCACCTCCATCAGTAGTGTTACCAACAGTCCCATTTATTGAATATCCTGCACCACCTCCTGCTCCAGCGCTCCATGGCCCTGAAGACGAATTTCCAACGCCACCAGAACCTGCGCCCAAAGATGAACCAAAGGATAAACCAGCATTCCCATTTACACCTAATCCCACCGAGCCTCCTAATCCACCATCAGTTCCCCAACCAGCTGCTCCTATTCCTCCAGCACCCCCTATCCCACCAGAAAATGTACCTAGTGTTCCATTTCCACCATTACCACCATCAGATCTTATTACTCCATTGATGGCTGCTGTACCTGTACATTTTAATATTAGCGGTCCAACACCTGCTGTTACTATAATAACAACTCCTGCGTTAACTGTAAAATTATTAAAATTATAAATTCCTGAAGTCATTGAAACGTTTGAAGTTACAGTTACATCATTTCCAACAACTGTAACTGCTGCAGATCCTAATGCAAAAGGCGCATTATTTGAGCCTACTAAACCATTTCCAAAATCACATTGTGCAATTGCTGAAAATGATATTATGAAAGTAAAAAGAATGAAAATCAACACTTTATTTTTCATACACTTATTTTTTTTGGGGTAAAAAAATTCCTTTACAAGAATTAACTTGATTATTTGAAATCTATAATTGAATAAAATTTATTCCGATTTTAAACCAGAGTATTCAAACTTAATACTGCACAAACTTCAACCCATTTTTAGGGTTATATTTTTGTTTTTGCAGAAGGGCTTTTTTGTACATTAAACAAAACTCCATACCACCGCGGCTGCTGCTTGCTACTTGTAAACTAGATACGTTGAAATCATAATTAACACCAAATGAAAAATCTAAATAATCAATCCTAAGATTGATAAATGTGGCATCTTTTAAACGATAATATATGCCTGCAACAAGCGCTGTTTCTGATACCCAACCTGTGTACCTTGATTGCTCAACCAATCTATATCTCCATGCAGCTCCTACATTTAATAAACGTTGTGTTCCTTGCTGAAAATAAACTATACTAGGCATAATTGAAGTACCTGGGCGAGAAGGCAAGGTATATTGACCTACCGCATTAAAGCCAACTTTCATGTATAAAGGATCATTGGCTATTTTTGATAAAGAAATACTTGGTTTATTTATATGCCATAAAGATGCACCTGTGCTTAATCTGAAATCATTTCCAATTCTTTGACTCCAATTAACACCAAAAGATAAATCTAAATACACCAAACTACTTCCAATTGGGCTTTCGCCAGAAGAAAGGGCTGGGTCATATCTTACACCATTGTATTGTTTATCCCAAGTAAGGGCATCGTAGGTCATACTTCTTTGACCAACGCCACCTTGAAAACCCATAGAAAGCATTCCGCCATTGTTAGGTGAAAGCATTTTATTATAGCTTAAAGAAAGATTGGCCTGATTGGTAGACAATTGAGAGGCACCGGCCTTATCACTATTAACAACAAGTCCTAAACCAAAAAAGTCACTTGTTTTTCTTTTTGGAGGTAAAGTACCATCAACACCAACCGAAATAGTTCTGTAGGGCTCGGCACTTACGCTTTTCCATTGGTTTCTATAATTACTTGCAATACGAATATCTTCATTCATCACCCCTGTTAATGCAGGGTTTAAATTTAATGGCGAAGTTAAGTATTGCGAAAAGTGCATATCTTGAGCATAAGCACTGCCCCAAAAAAGCATCGATGAAAATACAAGAGTAACTATCTTTTTCATATTTGAGTAGTTGTAAATTTATTATTCTATTATCGTGATAAGTTTATATTGCCTTTAAATTCTTTTTGAACACCATCTAAAAATTCAACAGTAATGTAGTAAATGAAAACACCTGTATTTACATCATTAAAATTCTTTGTCCCATCCCAACCATAAACCAAATAGGGCGATTCAAAAATTAATCCGCCAATTCTATCCCATATTTTCATTGTGGAAGACCTAATGTATGGGCCTCTCACATAAAACACATCGTTAATATTATCTCCGTTAGGCGAAAAAGCACTTGGTATAAATACTTCATAATTAGGCAGCACATCTACTTTAATAGTGTCTTTTGCAACACATCCACTAGGGTTTTTGTATACCAACACATATTCTGTAGTAACCGTAGGGACAGCTATTGGACTAAAACAAGTATTGCAACTCAAAGTGCTATCTGGCGTCCATAAATAAAATCCTGCTGATACTAAACCATTTATTGCTGGATCTGTCTTATAAGTTTCACCATAATAAATTGACACATCGGGACCAAGATCTAAAGTGGCAGGTGCAAGCAATTGTATGGTGTAAATGTTTGAAATTGCAGTATCATTTAACAAGCAAGGATAATTACTTACCATTGTACATGTCAAGGTATCGCCATTTGCAAAAATGGATGAATTTACTGTAAGATTAGCAGCTGTTCCTAATAAAACAGTATCATTCAAATACCAAAAATATTGAGGATTAGTTCCTCCGCCTGTTTGACTAGAATTAAACGTAACACCCTGCCCAGGACAAACCCCAGAATTTGGAGCAATAATTATAGTTGGGCTTTCAATAGGCAACACATTTATAGCAATAGTATTTGAAGTATCAGTTGGACTAGCTAAACAAATTGCATTTGAAGTCATTACTAAACTTACATTATCTCCAGGTACTAAAGAACTGCTGGTAAAACTACTAGATGTTCCTGCTGGCGCTGGCACTGCATTGGCACCAACATACCATTGGTAGGTAGGATTTAAACCGCCATTTGTAATAAAAGATGTAAAATTTATTGTGCCCCCAACACAAATTGTAGTTGTGTCAGCAACTATAATTGCAGTAGGTGTAACACTTGGAGTTACTGAAACTGTTGTACAAACTGTATCGGGCGAATTTGTTACACAACCTACTATAGAAGAAGCCGCAATAACACATACGATTGAACCGTCAGCAACAGGAATAGGTATTCCGGTGTAATTTAAGGTTTGTGTTGAAATGCCTGGCAACAAGGTATTATTAATTGTCCAAGCATAGGTTGGTGTAAGCCCGCCATTAACTGTATTTGCAGTTAACGCAATGGGCTGCCCTGCGCATATAACTAAAGGATTTGGCGTTGTTTGTAATGTTACACTAAATGGCTGTGAAATTACATTGGTTATTGCAGGCGCTGAAGTATCCGCAGGAGAGTTAGAAACACAGGTTAAATTTGATGTTACAATTACACTAACAATATCGCCAGCCAAAAGCGTACATACGTTTAAAGAATCAAGAGTTGATGGTGCAGGCGCATTTATACCATTAATCTGCCATTGATAAGTAGGTGCTAAACCTCCATTTGTAACTGCAGTGTTAAAAGTTATGCATTCCCCTGGGCAAATAGCTGTGCCAGGATCAGCGGTAACGGTAACACTTAAAGGCGCTAAAGCAGTAATTGTAAATGGTCCAATGGCAGTGGAAGCAGCATTAGGCGCGCTTGATACAATTTGAATCATATAGCCTGCACCGCTTGGTGTATTGGTTGGTATGGTAAGTCCAATATTGCCAACATTGGCAGTACTTGTGAAAGAGCCCAAACTAACCGGACTTGCAAAACTACCTGCTGCATCACTTAACTGAGCCGTGTAAATATTACCCGCCGCAAATAGACCTGTACTTACAAATGGCAAACTAGCAGTTGCTCCAGCGCAAAATGGGCCAAATAAATTACCCGCAGTTATAGTATTTGCTGCGGCAGTACTTAATTGAATTCTTCCGATAGCAACTGAAGGATCTGTAGCTATACCATCATCAATATTTTGCCAATAGAAACCTATTTTTACATTTGCATTATTATTTGCAGAAGCAGGCAATGCGATTGAAAGGGCTGTCCAATAGCCTTGCTCTGAGCCTGTACATGGTGCAACATTGCAAGGACCAACAGCATCGCCACAAGAAGTTTTAGGCATATCAGCCAATAATGACCAAGTAACCCCATCAAAATACCAAACTTGTGCGTTGTCATTTGAACCTTCACCGAACTCAATATAATTAAAAGATAAAACTATGTTTGACTGCCCAGTACAAATTATAGTAGGACTTTCTGCACGCAGTTCTGTATCAAAAGTATTCGGAATAATTCCTCCACCCTCTATATATAGAGCACCATTATCACCAAAAAAACTACCATTAGATCCGATATGTAAACTTTGCCCTATTACTGGTGTTGGCGGGGGAAATGGACCGGCACCGCATGTTGCACCACAATTATTTGGCGACACACTCGCTTCTTGGCAACTGATATACCATACATTAGGATCAGTGCCAAAATTGCCGGCCAAATTGGTCACGCTCCAAGCACCTGGATTAACTCCAATATAACCATTGGCTTCGGCAGCAGGAACTGTATTAACAGGTACAAAATCTTCTGTCCAAAATTGTGCGTTGGCACTATTGGTATAAACTAAAAATAAAAAAAATATGATGGAAGTAAAAAACTTTTGATTGGTAGATTTCATTACGATATTAAATACGTTGTATGCTAATTATTACGGATTTATAATTGACAATGTTAGTTAAAATAATTTATTTTGAAAAGTTTTTCACTATAAAACTCCCCTAATTTTAAAAATTGAACTAAAATGAAAAGAAATTTTGAAAAATAAGGAGAGAAAAAATAGCGGTATAAAGCACTTTAATAAAGATTATACAAAATAGTTAGTCCAATTTTATTGAACTATATTTTGTTATTTCGGCATTATCCATTGTATATTTATTACATAGCTTTGGGCTACTTAATAAATATAAGTGGATTAACGTTTTCGTGACATTTGCTTTGATGAATAACATACCTTTGCAACCTTAAAATTAATTTATGGCTAAAAAGCGTGGATTTAATGCAGAGGATACTGAAGATTTACCCAAAGCAAAAATAAATAAGGCGTCGATACAAAAAACCAAACGGTTGTTTACCTATATTGGTGAACATAAATGGAAGTTATATTTAGGTTTATTTTTTTTACTTCTTACTGGCGGAACTGCATTGTTGTTCCCAATGCTGTTGGGTCAATTAGTAAAAACCATTGAAAACAAGAATTTTGAAGAAATAAATCATATTGGATTATTACTCATTTTAGTGCTTACAGGCCAAAGTATCTGTTCCTATTTTAGGGTATATTTATTTGTAAATTATACTGAAAATACGCTGGCCTCATTGCGTCAAGCTGTTTATGCACATTTAATTACTTTACCTATGAGTTTTTTTGTGCAAAAAAGAGTGGGCGATTTAAACTCAAGAATGTCGGCAGATATTGCGCAAATACAAGATACATTAACTACAACTATTGCTGAGTTTTTAAGACAATTTATTTTAGTGATTGGAGGCATCATTTTATTGGTTTTTATTTCTCCAAAATTAACTTTAATGATGTTGGCCATTGTGCCTGTAGTTGCCGTTGCAGCAGTAATATTTGGTCGCTTTATAAGAAAAACATCACGCCAAGTGCAAGAAAAAATTGCTGAATCGAATACCATTATTGAAGAAACTTTGCAAGGCATTACAAATGTAAAAGCCTTTGCCAATGAGTTTTTTGAGAATAAAAGATATCGCAGCAGTACCGAAGAAATTGTTAAAATTGGCATTTTGGGTGGTAAATACCGTGGTGCATTTGCATCATTCATTATATTCTGTTTGTTTGGCGCTATTGTAGCGGTTATTTGGTATGGTGTTGTGTTGGCCTCACAAAACCAATTATTGATTGGCGATTTAATTTCATTTATTTTATACTCGGCCTTTGTTGGCGCTTCTTTTGGCGGCATTGCCGAATTATATGCACAAATACAAAAAGCTGTTGGCGCCGTAGAAAGAGTGTTTGAAATTTTAGATGAAGAAGCTGAAGTACTTGATATTTCAGCGCCACAAGGCATAAAAAACAGAATTGAAGGAAAAGTTGTATTTGAAAATGTGGCTTTTACTTACCCATCTCGAAAAGAAATTCAAGTGCTAAAGAATATATCTTTTGAAGGAAAAAAAGGGGAAACTATTGCCATTGTTGGCCCAAGCGGTTCAGGGAAAAGCACACTGGTTGGTTTACTCCTTAGGTTTTATAATGTTGAAAGTGGTAAAATTTTAATAGACGACAAAGAATGTGAAAGCTACAACTTGACAGATTTGCGTAATAATATGGCTATAGTGCCTCAAGATGTGTTGCTTTTTGGCGGAAGCATTAAAGAAAATATTGCTTATGGAAAACCAAACGCCAGCATCGAAGAAATTGAGGAAGCTGCCAAAAAAGCCAATGCCTTTGATTTTATTGAAAGTTTTCCTGAAAAATTTGATACGCTGGTAGGAGAGCGCGGTATAAAATTATCGGGCGGACAAAGACAACGCATTGCCATTGCCAGAGCAGTTTTAAAAGATCCAGCAATTTTAATACTTGATGAAGCCACCAGTTCTTTAGATTCAGCATCAGAGAGCGTGGTGCAAGAAGCATTAGATAAATTAATGGTAGGGCGCACTTCATTTGTTATTGCCCACCGCCTTTCTACCATTCGCAAGGCCGATAAAATTATGGTAATTGATAATGGAAATGTGGTTGAAAGTGGCACCCATGAAAGTTTAATGGCTTTAGAAGGTGGACTTTATCAAAGTTTAAATAAATTGCAGATGCAGCATCAATTCATAGGTTAAGTGGCGGCTTATCCCATTTGTATTTATTAAATAGATCAAAGTAAAATTTAAGCAAAAACAATAGAATTGCACTATTCCTGCACCTGTGTTTTTGAACGTTACACTGAATTAATTTTTAATATAATCCATGAATATCAATGCTTAAGTCAACTTAATTCCAACCATTAAAATATCATCAACCTGCTCATGCGTACCTTTCCATTTTTCAAAATCTTCGGCAATGCTTAAATGTTGATATTCCATATCGTGTTTAGCAAGCTTAAGTAGTAAATCCTTTAACTGCTTTGTTCTATATTTTTTACCATTTAATCCGCCAAATTGATCGGCCAAACCATCGCTAAATAAATACAAACAATCACCAGCTTTATAATGATACTTTTTATTCGTAAACATATCATTGTTTTGATCTTCAACAATACCTATGGGAAAGCGGTCGGCAGGAATAATTTTTAATACTTTATCAGGAATTAATTCATTCGTGTAAACATCAAAGTTTGACGCTTCGTTTATTTCGGCATCTGTTGTAATGTATACCGGATTAAATGCACCTGCATAATTAATTTCACGCAATTTGGTATTAATTGCACATATCGAAATATCCATACCATCCTTTGTATTGGTTTCTTTTTGCCTAAGTGTTTTGATAACTTTTGCGCGCAATAAATCTAAAATTTTTGCAGGGTTATAAATGTTATATTCATTTACAATTTCATTCAAAAAAGAATTGCCAAGCATACTCATTAAAGCACCTGGTACACCATGCCCGGTGCAATCGGCAGCAGCAATAAATAAAATATCATCTCTTTTCGAAAACCAATAAAAATCACCGCTAATAATATCACGCGGTTTATAAAGCACAAAGTATTCGCCAAATGAACTTTTTAGTTCTTCATATGGCGGAAGTATTGCTTCTTGTATCCTTAGTGCATAATTTATACTTGCTGTAATATCTTTGTTTTTTTCTTCAATTAGTGCTTTTTGAAATTGAATTTCAGCCGTTCTTTCCTTCACCTTTTTTTCCAATTCAATATTAGCAACTTCCTGTAATTTGCTTTTTTCTTTTAACTCTTCAAAAAGCAATAACTGAGCTTCTTCTTTTTCTGCCTTCAAAAGTTTTACGTTTTCTGCAAGTGCCAAAGAAAGCATGATAAGCTCAATTGCAGAACCTATCTGAATACTGTACTCTGTTAAAAAAACGCGTGGTAAAATGCCAAAGTTTTTAAATAAAGCTGCTAATATTCCTATTATCAATAAGGAGAAAGCAACTAAAAAATATTTGCCAGTTGCAATACCTCTTTGGTATAAAATAATAGCAGAAGCAAGTATTAAAATATTAATTGGAACAGCAATAAAATTAAGCCCCATTAAAGCTATACAGTAATAGGGATTAGCGAAAAACGACATCACAAAAAACAACACATCAATATACAACAATGTGATTAAAATTTTATGAATAATAGGGGTGTGTATTTTTGTTTTTAATAGCGAAACAACAAATAATATTAAGGCCATTATTGTAAATGAACCACTCAATGGAATAATGTGGTTAGCAAACCAAATACTATGAGGCCAAAAATATTCGAAGGCAAAACCATCTAAAGAAAACTGAAAAATAGCAACGCCAATGATGTATAAAAAATAATACAATTGATAGCGTTCCTTAACAATGAACCACAAAAATGCTGAGAAGAAAAACACAAATAATATAATGCCATAATAGATACCTAAAGCAAGTTGCTCATCATAATTATTTCGCAAATAGTCATCTTGTGTCCACACTTTTACAGGAAAACTGGTGGCTTCACCATTGCAATGCAAATAGGCATATACAATTTTGGTTTCCCCGCTTTCAAAATTTAAGTCGAAAAGAAAATTTTTATGGATTATTGGTCTTGCTTCAAATGGAAGATGATCACCTACAGCAATTTTTTTATACTGCCCACTCATGTTAGGGATATACACATCTAACTGATTAAAGAAAGGATAGGCAAATTCTAAAACCCTATGCTGTTTGGTTTGGGTGTTGGTAATAATAAATTTAAACCAATAATTAGCTGAGGTAAAACCTAAATTGGGTGCAATACTTTTCTGATGTAGTTTAAATTGATTGCTTGCTTGTGCTTCTTGGAATTGTATAGTTGCATTTGAGTCAGTTAAAATATAAAGACTGTATGCTATTTTAAATGAGTTATGAACATCATCTTTTAAGGCAATGCTAATTTCTTTACTAAAGACCTTAGTATGAATGAGCAATAAAAGAAAAGCAATTATAAATTTATTGTACATAGGCAATAAAGATAAGCAAAGAAAAAGAATTGAACTTATAAATTATACCGATGTGAAATAATACCGATTATACAAAATAAATTTAGTTACTATTTTTTACTCACCTTCAATGCATCATAAAACACCTGATGTATATTTGTTCTGGTATTTAGTTTAGCTAACTTTTTATTCTCAGCATCAGGATAAACGCGGTTTGAAAGAAAAATATAAATCAATCCATTTTCAGGATCAGCCCAAGCGTAGGTGCCGGTAAACCCGGTATGACCAAAACTGCTTAAGGAAGCACTTGCACAAGTTGGTCCTTCCTTTGTTTTATTTGGCTCAGGCTTATCAAATCCTAGCCCTCTTCTATTGCCATCTGCGCAAGCTATGCATGATGTAAAGTAACTGATTGTATTGCTGCTGATGTATTGTTCTCCTCCATAATTTCCTTTGTTGAGATATAATGACATTATTTTTGCTAAATCGTTGGCAGTACTAAAAACGCCTGCATGACCCGCAACACCGCCAAGCATGGCAGCACCTGGATCGTGAACATAGCCTTGTACTATTTGATTTCTGAATAATTTATCGTTTTCAGTTGGCGCAATACTATTTTTTGGGAAACGTGATAAAGGCAAGTAGCCCATGTTATGTGCACCAATTTTTCGGTATATTGGACCCATGTATTGGTCAATACTTCTTCCACTTAAATGTTCGCAAAACATCTTTGTGAGATAAAAACTTAAATCGCTATAAACATATTTTGCTGCACCTTTAACACTCGATTGCATTATTTTATTGTAAATAGTATCAGTATATGTTTTCACCATAAAAATACTATCAGCTACAGGAATGGAATAGCCGCTGCTTTTTGTGTTATTGTAAATTTTAGCATTCAGTTTCCCATGCTCTAAAGTGCTCTCGTAAAAAGGAATAAATGGTTTTAGGCCGGCCTGATGAAGCAATATATCTTTAATAATTAAATCGCCCTTATTTGTATTTATTGATGCAGGGAGCACATCTTTAAGCGCTTGCGCTGGATTGTATTTTTTTAAATCGTACAACTGCATCGCAGCAAATAAAGTTGCACTTATTTTTGTGATAGATGCAATGTCATATATTGTATTTATACCAACTGGTTCAGACTTTTCATAGGTATAATTACCAAATGCTTTATGATAAAAAACTTGCCCATTTTTAGCTGCAAAAATTTGACAACCAGGTGTTGCATGATCTGCAATTGCTTGCAATGCAATACTGTCTGCCTTTTGCAATATGTTACTGTTGAGTCCAATATCTTCGGGACTTACATATCTCATGCGGATTGGATTGCCCAAAGTAATACCATCACCAGCTTTGTACTTCCCTAAAATACTTACAGGTAATCTTCCAAAAGAATTAATGCCTCCAAAAATCAACTCAGCACCTTTTTGTAAGGTGTAAGCATTTCTTTCATAAGTAAGCACAATACCATCAATAAGCTCAATGCCATCAAACTTTAATAATGCGTAAGGATTGCCGGGTAAATTGATGATCACTTTACTGCAAGATTTTATATTATTAATGAGCGCAATTGTTTCGGGTGTGATGCCGAAATTTTTATCCGACTTCTTAGTTACATTTTCTAAACTTATCAATACTAAATTGTACATTTTTAATGATTCCATTAAAGTATCCACAGCCGATTTTTGGGCAGGATTTTTTAAGTTAAAGTGATCTGCTTGCGCATATAAGTTCACCGTATTTTGAAAAGCACCCATTTCTTTTTCACCAATACATAAAGTAGCTATTTGAAGCGTATCTAACCTTTTTAGCGGAAGTATATTTTCTTTATTTTGAAGCACTGTAAAAGCCGCATCAAATAGTTTATGATTAAAGGCTTCTAAGGTTGGATTATTAATATCACTAACAATATGAGCTAGATTAACCATGTTTAAAGTGTCTAAGCCAGCCCATTCTTTTGCCATCAATATTTTTTTACAACTATTTTCAATGTCCTTCATCAAAAGTTCTCCATTATTAATTGCCTCTTTAATTGCAACTATGGCCAAAGGAATATTTTCACTAAAAAGCAAAATATCATTTCCTGCTTTTAAGGCTTTAACCTCTAACTCTCCCGATTTATAATACTTTGCAACACCTTTCATGTTTAAAGCATCGGTAAAAACAAGACCATGAAACTGCATTGAATCTTGCAATAAACCTTTGATCACATTTTTAGAAATAGAAGCACTCACATGTTTATTGGTATCTAAACTTGGGATTTCAATATGAGCAACCATCATACTTTTTATGCCTTTATTGATAAGTGCTCTAAAAGGATACAGCTCAAGGCTATCAAGTCTTTCATAAGAATGATTTATTTTTGGCATATCTGCATGTGAATCAACATCAGTATCACCATGGCCTGGAAAGTGTTTGCCGCAAGCCATAATTTGGTTGTCTTGCATACCTTTCATATACATAATACTCTTTTGTGTAACCTCTGTTTTGCTTTCGCTGAAGGCCCTGTAACCAATTACTGGGTTTAAACCGTTGCTATTGATATCAGCATCTGGCGCAAAGTTAATCTGCAAACCAACACGTTTACATTCGTTTGCAATATTTACGCCCATTTGATAAATGAGTTTGTTATCTTGAATGGCACCTAAAGTCATCTGTTTAGGATAAGCTATGGTACTATCTAAGCGCATGTTTAATCCCCATTCGCCATCAATGGCCATAAATAGCGGCGTTTTCGACAACAATTGATAGTGATTGCTCTGTGCAGCTTGGCGGGCTGGGCCTCCTTGAAAAAATATCAATCCACCAATTTTATGTTTAATTATAAGTGAATCAATTTCTGAAATATGTTTTTTATCTCTATTGCTATAGGCGGCTACCATAAAAAGTTGTCCTATTTTTTCATCATCATTCATGCTTTTAAAAACACTATCAGACCAACTCATTTTTCCTTCACCCCAAAACTTTTTTTCAGGAGGAGCAGCATCAGGTGTGGTGAGTGAATCGTAGGCTAAATTAAATGATTTGCGCACTCTTTTACTTTTGCCAGTGTTTTCTTTATGCGATTTTTTACCCGAAAAAATGCGACAACTCTCTAAATGAAAGAGCGCTAACAGTATCAATACAGTGACAGATAAAAGTTTAATATTTTTATTTCTTAACATCATACAAGTAATCTTCAAATTTACTGCATGATATTGCTTACTTACTTTATATAATTTTTATTTATCAAAATTAAGTTGTTGAGAAAGTAAAAATAAAATGCCGATTGGTCAATTCATACAATGAAAAAAATAAACTTTAATGATTGACTAATACCTTTTGAACAAATACATGATCCAAATAATAAACTTTTAAAAGGTAGTAACCTGCGCATAACCCTTTGACATCAATAGGTATTGGTTTATTCTGAAGTGTAACATTACCTTTTTGAACTTCAATTCCATCCAAATTATAAATACTATAATTTGAAAACCTATTTTCATCATCAAGATTAAATAAAATGAGAAAGTCTTCTTTTGCAGGATTGGGATAAATTTGAATTGCTTCTGAAATATCATTTAAGTTAACAATCTTATTGATCTGATTGTATTTCCAAGTACTTTTTAATCTTACATTATTTGACGTAATGCCGCAAGTAACATAAAGTTCATCATTTAAAGAAAAGGCTTTAGCGCCTTTCCTTTGTCCATCAATTGGAATTGAAGGAATATTATTCATTGTAAGATTAAACCCATCAAAAACAAGCGCATTGTCAGTGTAAAGTGATTGTCCATCATATCCACTCACCATTACACCAGAATATTTCACCTTACAAAATGCAGAGCTGGCAATGGGTTGAGCTAAGCCTATTGGTAGCCCCAACCAACTATCATTTGTTGGGTCATATTGCCATATATCATCATACGCCAGGTCATTGATGCCAATACCGCCTATCACATAAATAAATCCATTGCTTTCGAAACATGCAGTTAAATTGCGGGCTGCCCCTGGGAAATTTGATTTTTGTTGCCAAGTATTGCTATCTAAATTATATTGCCACCAATCATTGTGCATTAAGTTATTTGCATCTCGGCCTAAGCCAGCAAAGCCTAAATTACCTATACTTGCAGCAGCGCAGCCGCGAGCGCCAGCGCCAGGATAATTTGCAATGCTAGTCCAAAGTTGCTGCGATGGGTTAAAAGCATATCCATCTTTCAAATCGTTTGAATTTTGATTGATGCCTGCATAAACACAAGCTAAATTTGGAAAGGAAAAACTAAATGCATACTGGCGCGCAACACCGGGCAGGGGAGCCACTCCGATCCATTGATTTATGTCTGCCTTATATTCATAAAAATCATTGGTAACTTGATAGCCAATTTCCATTCCAGTTCCAGCAAAAGCTCTATTTTGACAAGTAAAAGCAACTAAATCATCTCTTTCAGTACCACCAAAATCGGCAACCTGCAACCATTGTGCTTTGGCAGTACAGCAATTGAACATTGCAATTAAAATAGCAAATAGGGAGCTTGTTTTCATCAATAATGAAATAACGTAATGGATTAACTTTAATTGTGTTGTTTACATAATTCTAAAAATTAGCTGATATTTTTTACCCGCCTCTGAATATTTCATTAAATTTGACCACTATATGAATTGGTTTTTCCACATCGGCCGTTATTACATTATGATGAGTAGGGTTTTTAGCAAACCCGAAAAATGGAGCATTTATCGTAAGCAATTTATAAAAGAAATTGACAACTTAGGATTAGGCTCTTTGGGTATTGTAGTTATTATTTCCATTTTTATGGGAGCAGTAATTACTATACAATCTGCCTTCGGTTTTGAAAGTCCTTGGATTCCACTTTACGCTGTTGGTGTTGCATCTCGCGATTCAATAGTTTTAGAATTTTCTCCTACCATTGTTAGTTTAATTTTAGCCGGAAAAGTAGGATCAAGCATCGCTTCAGAAATTGGCACAATGCGCGTAACCGAGCAAATAGATGCACTTGAAATTATGGGCATTAACTCAAAAGCATACCTTATTTTACCTAAAATTGCTGCAGCCGTTTTTATCAATCCTTTTTTGATTGTGATTAGCATGTTTTTAGCATTGCTTGGTGGATTAACTGCAGGTTTAATGACTGGTGCGGTAACTCCTTATGAGTTTATATACGGCATACAATATGATTTTAGGCCTTTTAATGTTACTTATGCCTTAATCAAAACTTTGTTTTTTGCATTTATTATTACATCTGTGAGTGCTTATCATGGCTATTATACCCAAGGCGGATCGCTCGAAGTAGGTAAAAGTAGTACCAATGCAGTAGTTTATAGCAGTATTGTAATATTGTTGTTTAATTTTATTCTTACTCAAATTTTATTGTCATGATAGAGGTAAAGAATATTTGTAAATCCTTTAATGGCAAATCGATTTTAAATGACATCAATATTGTTTTTGAAAAAGGTAAAACTAACTTAATTATTGGCGAAAGTGGTTCAGGTAAAACTGTGCTCATGAAAACTATGGTTGGCCTATTTACTGCAGATAGTGGTGATATCATTTACGAAGGAAAAAATTTCAACAAACTTAATTTTGATGATCGTAAAGAAATAAGAAAAGAAATAGGCATGCTTTTTCAAGGAGGCGCCTTGTTTGATTCACTAACAGTAGAAGAAAATGTAATGTTTCCTTTAAGTATGTTCACCAATATGACTTTAGCTGAACAACGTGATAGGGCTGATTTTTGTTTAACAAGAGTGAATTTACAAACAGCGCATAAATTATATCCAGCAGAAATTAGTGGTGGCATGAAAAAGCGTGTAGCTATTGCCAGGGCTATTTCTATGAATCCAAAGTACTTGTTTTGCGATGAGCCCAATTCAGGGTTAGATCCTAAGACTTCAATCTTGATTGATAACCTTATTTATGAATTAACTTCTGAATTAAACATAACTACTATAGTAATTACCCATGACATGAATTCTGTGATGGAAATTGGTGATAATATTTCTTTTTTATACAAAGGCCAAATTAATTGGCAAGGGCACAGAGATGAAGTAATGCGCACCAATAGCGAGGAACTCAACAACTTTGTATATGCATCGGAATTTATGAAAAAACTGAAGCAGCGTTTAACCCACCATGGTGATTAACCCTAATAATTCAGTATCAGCAATTTACTCAAATTATTTTGCATTAATCAATAGATTACTGTAATCCAAGTACCATGTTTTGAGTGTATCCTTTAATATTTTTTTGTATTATTACATACAAAAAAGAGGGGCTAACTAATAAAGTTAACCCCTCTTTTTTAATTTATTTATTAATGTTGAACTACAAATCTTTTACTTACAGCAGCGTTATTTGCGTTTAAAGTATAAGTATAAACACCATTGCTTAAGTTTTCTGTGCCAAGGCTAATGCTGTATTCGCCAGCACCTTGTTGAGAAGCAGCTGTTTTATAAACAACTTTTCCAGTAATATCAGTTACAACAACTGTTACATCACTTGCTACGCCTAAAGCATAACGTACATTTGTTACAGTATTTGTTGGGTTAGGATATGACTCTAGCACTCTGAAACCATTGGCAGAATTTTGACCAAATCCTGATACATCTGTACCTACAGTAACATAAGCCCACATGCCCCAGTTTTGAGCAAAAAACCAACCGCCACTACCAACTGGTGTACCATAACCTACACCTGAATTTTTAGTTACATTAGGGATATAGGGAGGATATCTCATATATGAAGTTTTAATTTCACTTTGTAAAGCTTTTGTAGCATCAAGAGGATCAATCATATATCCTGCAATCATACCAAGCGTATCGCTTTTACTTGCATCTTCATATTTGAATACCAAACCTAATGTACTACCAGGAGATGTTCCAATAAAATTTGGATATGGTGTGTAGGAAAGAACTACTGCAGCGCCTGTACCTAACCAATTTCCACTTCCGCTTAACGCTACATTGCTACTATCTGTTTGCTCCCATAAAACCGTTGAAACTCCCGCAGTACTTGCTGGAGCTCCCTGAGCATTTAACTTAACAATTTGCATTGTAATTTTATCATAATTACCACTATTGTTTTCATGTGTAATTTGAGTAAAAATACTGTCAATTCTTATCCCAATATCTGTTGGATAAGATGAAGTAAAGCCAAATAAAGATGAATCGCAAATTGTTCCAGCAGGATCAGCTGGATCTGTGTAACCGGCAATTTTATTTAATGATAATCCAATAAAATTTAAAGATGTGTCTGCTGCAGTATAGTTTGAGCACATTCTCCATAAGAAGAAATCATCATCAAAATTTGCAGTACTATGATCCATGTAAAAAGATTGTGAACGGTCTACAGCGCCTGCAGCATGATGTCTTTGACCAAGCACTTCTTCCTTACTTAATCTTTGACTTTCGGATGGTTTTGGCAAACCTTGTGCCTTAACACCGGCTGCGAAAGCGATTGAAACCGCTAATAAGTATATTTTTTTCATATTTTTTGAATTTTAGATTTATGCTCTTCTATCATAAATCTATTTTAAAGTTAACCAGAAGAGTGACAACAAACTTAATAAATAAAATATTGATTTTTATATATTTTATTTGTTAAAATTAATATTCAATTTAAAATAAATCTTTGCTAAAAAATCGTGGCAATAATTTATAAGCTATTCTTTAATAGTTGACTTTATTTGTAATTGCAACACCAAATAAAACTGAATACTTAAAATCATACCTGCCAAAACCAAATGGGCAGGTTGTAAGAACCATGGCAAACCTAAAAAATTGAGGGCTAAGCCAATAAATATCTCTGTAACAGTTATCGCTAAAAGCGCATTAAACGGAAAAGAAACTTCCATCCCTGCATGCTTCATTTTTTTGAGTAACCAGAATGTAGCAATGGTTAAGAGTAGCGCCATATTTTTATGCCCTATAAAAAGTAAGCCTAGTCCATCAATCCAAGTTTGGCGCGGTTGGTTGGCCAATAAATGAGAAAATCTATCTATATCCTGTCTTACCTGCGTTCCAACAATCATTTGCAGAAATGTAAAAACTAAAAGTCCGATACTCGCTTTTTTAATAAATACATCTGTCGATTGCATTCCTTTCTTCAAAAGATTTTTTAAAGTAAACAATATGTAAACTATCAGTAATAAGATTACAAAAGCCATAGCCATATGTGTTGTAATTTTTAGCGGCGCTAAATTACTTGCCACCACCTTTGCGCCAAGCCAGGCTTGAAAACCGGTAAACAATACCACAACCAAAGAGGCTATAATTAATTTCCTGTTTTTCAATCTTACCGCAAGTAAAAACATAGCAAAAACAAATAAACCTGTTAAAGCGCCAATCAATCTATTGATGTATTCAATCCAGGTGTGCTTGGCATTAAAGGTTGAGTAATCGTGTTTAGGGTATTTAATCCATATATTTCTGTCGATGCTTGTTCCTGCAATTACTTTGCTGGTGGCTACCCAAAGGGTATCATTAGCAATTACCATTTGCCCTTTTTCAAAAGCTCTTCCTTGGGTATAGGTGAGTGTACTAATAGCTGTTGGAGGAACCAAATAACCAAAACATTTTGGCCAATCGGGGCAACCCATGCCACTGCCGGTAGAACGAACAATGCTGCCTGCGGCAATTAATATATAAAGTAACCCTAAAGTAAGTACTGTAAATTTTACAAAAAAGGTAATTTTATTTTCCATTTTTAAAGTCGTTATAACACTACAAAGTAACTGATATTAAGCCCTTAAAAAAAATAAACTTTTAGCCATAAATATAATTTTAGTCAAATTACAAAAACCTAGCGCAAGCACAACAGCAACTATAAATTTTTTTTGTTAGCTGAAGCTTAATTACACAACTAAGGCCTTCTACTTGGACTTCTTTTATTGTGAACACAAGCTAAAATCCTTACTGTAAATTATTTCTCATCAATAACAAAGAATAATCTAAAGGAAAACTTTCTTAAATTTAACCCAGATTGCGCATTAGAAATGCGTAAACGATAAAGAAATTGTAAATCAGATTTTTACAAATCTGATAACATTTTCTAAATCGGGATTAACCCAACTAAATCAAGTAGTTCTATTTTTTAAATCTCCTATTGATTAATTTGGGTTTAAAGAGCTAATATTTTTGTAGCGAGTTACTAAAAAAGGACTAATTTCCAATAATTGAAAAGCACTTTGAAGCTGCTTAATAAAATTGGAAGGGGCTTAGGAACTAAATTGAGCATAATAATTGATTATACCGATTACACTTTCAATTTAGTCCAATTGCGGCCAAGCCTTATTGTACTAGTTTCAAGTTGTATCGGCATTAACCATTGTAAATTTATTTTTTAGTTGGCCTAAAAAATAAATGCTATTGGTATAATTTACATCCGGCTCTTTAAGGACGAATCTAATGTTATTGAGTTCAGCAATAGGCTTTTTCTATAAAGGAAGCTACTACTATCGTCATTGCGGGCTCGACCCGCAATCTTCCATTGTACTTTCAATGCATAATGCGTGATTGAATGATTATCAACTTTTAGTTATTTATTGGTGTTGATGCTACTTCGTGGTGTGGCTCAAGGCCGAAATCATGTTGAATTTGAAGTCCTCAAGCATAAACTGGCGCGTGCAACTTGCTCGTTCCGCCATAAAACTTATGTAAAACAAAAAACCCGATAATCACTTACCGGGTTTCTATCAAAATGCTTACTAATTTATCCTTTCAGGGCTTCAGCACCGCCAACAATCTCTAATATTTCATTAGTAATAGCAGCCTGACGTGCTTTGTTATAGCTTAATTTCAACTCTTTAATCAACGCTCCTGCATTATCAGTTGCTTTATGCATCGATGTCATACGCGCACCATGCTCTGAGGCGTGAGAGTCTAGTAATGTTTTATAAAACTGCACCTTTAATGATTTAGGAATTAAATCGCGTACAATAGCTGCTTGATTAGGTTCAAAAATAAAATCGAGATTGGCTTGTTTTGTTGTGCCGTTATTTTTTGGCGGAGCCACTGGTAAAAATTGTTCAATTACCACTTCCTGCACTGCAGCATTTTTAAACTTGTTATAAATAATTTCAACTTTATCAAATTGTGCATCTGCAAAAGCTTTCATTACCATTTCAGCAACCGGAGCTACATTATCAAAAGTTAAGCTATCATATAATTCGTGTAATCTTTTTGGCAAATCAGTACCTACAATATTGTATTCTGTTTTCTTGAAGAAATCGTTTGCTTTTTTACCAACACAAAGCACACTTACTTTGCAATTTTTGTATTCGTTTTTTGCCAGGTGATTAGCTCTTTTAATAACATTCATATTAAAAGCGCCACACAAACCTCTGTTAGAAGTAACCACAACAATAAGCACACTTTTTACATCTCTTACTGTAGAAAATTGACCACCTTCTGAGGCATCAACACTACCACTTACATTTTGCAATATTTCTTGCAATTTGTTGGCATAAGGGCGCATTTGAATAATGGCATCCTGTGCTCTACGCAACTTAGCTGCCGAAACCATTTTCATAGCTTTGGTGATTTGTTGCGTAGAAGTGATGGAAACAATTCTATTACGTACTTCTTTTAAGTTAGCCATTTTACTTTTAATTCAATGGGATAATCAATTAATTATTTTACTGAATACTTGTGTGTTGATGTAATTATATTTTAAATCTTTTTGCTAATTCCTTAGCTTCATTATCTAAAATAGCAGTAATTTCATCTGTTAATTTACCAGCTTTTAAATCATTAAGCACATTTTTATGCTTAGCCTCTAAAATACTCAAGAAATCAGCTTCAAACTCTCTTACTTTGTTTATTGGCACAATACTTAATAAACCCTTAGTGCCTACGTATATGATTGCAGTTTGTTGTTCAACGCGCAAAGGTGAGAACTGACCTTGTTTCAAAATTTCCACGTTTCTAGCTCCCTTATCTAATACAGATTTAGTTGCAGCATCTAAGTCAGAACCAAACTTTGAAAAAGCCTCTAATTCGCGGTATTGTGCTTGATCCAATTTTAAAGTACCAGATACTTTTTTCATTGATTTTATCTGCGCATTACCACCCACACGAGATACCGAAATACCAACGTTAATTGCAGGACGCACACCAGAGTTAAACAAGTTAGATTCTAAGAATATCTGACCATCGGTAATTGAAATTACATTGGTTGGAATATATGCAGAAACGTCACCTGCTTGAGTTTCAATAATTGGCAATGCAGTTAATGAGCCACCACCTTTGACAATACTTTTAATTGAATCTGGCAAATCGTTCATGTTCTTTGCGATTTCGTCAGAAGCATTGATTTTAGCAGCTCTTTCAAGCAAACGGCTATGTAAATAAAACACGTCACCTGGATAAGCCTCACGACCTGGAGGTCTACGCAACAATAACGACACCTCACGGTAAGCAACAGCTTGCTTAGATAAATCATCATAAATGATTAGCGCAGGACGACCAGTATCTCTAAAAAATTCACCAATAGCTGCCCCAGCAAACGGCGCGTAAAACTGCATAGGAGCAGGATCAGAAGCAGTTGCCGAAACAATCACTGTGTAAGGCATTGCGCCTCTTTCTTCTAATACACGCAATACGTTAGCAACCGTTGAACCTTTTTGTCCAATAGCTACATATATACAATAAACAGGGTTACCTGCTTCGTAAAATTCTTTTTGATTAATAATAGTATCAATTGCAACCGCAGTTTTACCTGTTTGACGGTCGCCAATAATTAACTCACGTTGGCCACGACCAATTGGAATCATCGCATCGATAGCTTTCAAACCAGTTTGCAATGGCTCATTAACCGGTTGACGATAAATTACACCTGGTGCTTTTCTTTCGATTGGCATTTCGTATGTAACGCCAGTAATAGGACCTTTGCCATCTATTGGAGTACCTAAAGTATCAACCACACGCCCTAACATACCTTCACCCACATTGATGGAAGCAATTTTACGTGTACGTTTAACCACAGCACCTTCTTTAATTCCTTCAGCAGAACCAAGTAATACGGCGCCTACGTTATCTTCTTCCAGATTTAGTACAATTCCTTTTAAACCGGTTTCAAACTCAATCAATTCACCCGATTGTACGTTCGACAAACCATAGATGCGGGCTATACCATCACCTACTTGCAACACGGTGCCTACTTCTTGTAGTTCAGTTTCTGAACGAAACCCTGCCAATTGTTGTCTTAAAATTGCAGATACTTCTGCTGATTTTACTTCTGCCATTGTAATTTTATTATTGAATTCTTTGTGTTAATTGTTGTTTCACTTTTAGTAATTGGGTAGATACACTGCTATCAACTTGTGTATCTTCGTATCTTAATATAAAGCCGCCAATAAGGGCCTCATTAATAGTTTCATTAAGTATTACATCGCATTTTGTGGCATCTTTTACCAATTGCGTAATTTTATTGCGCTCAGCATCGCTTAATTTAACGGCTGAAGTTACAAATACATTTACAATATGTTTGTGCTTATTATAAAGTTCAGTAAAACTCCAGCAAATTTCTACTAACAAAGCTTCGCGATGATTTTCAAGAAGCATGTTTAAATAAAGAATGGTTTGATTATCAACACCACCTTCGAAAATTTCTTTAAAAATAGCTCTTTTAATTGCCGGTTTAATTACTGGACTACCAAGCATTGCTCTGAAATCGCGATTTTTGCAAATTTCTTCAATAAGGTTAACATCCATTTTCAACTTCTCTAACTCAGCATCATTTTTTGCTAAACTAAACAAAGCTAAGGCATACCTTTTTGCAATCTTATTTCCTTTCATGTTAGCCTTTTAGGGTATGATTAGTTAAGTTTAACATCATTAATAAGAGAAGCCACCAACGTTTTTTGGCTTTCATCTTTAGATAAATCCTTGCGAATTATTTTCTCAGCAATATCAACCGACATTAAAGCAACTTGATTTTTCAATTCATTGATAGCAGCCATTTTTTCATTTTGTATGGTGTTACGTGCATCTGCCATAATTCTTAGTGCTTCTTTTTGCGCAGCATCTTTTGCATCGCTAATCATGGTGTCTTTAATTTCGCGTGCTTCCTTTAGCATTTTGTCTTTTTCTAAACGCGCTTCTGCTAACAATTTTTCGTTGTTATTTTGTAATTCAGCCATTTCATCCTTGGCTTTTTGAGCAGAATTTAAGGCACTTTCAATAGATTCTTCTCTTTCTTGAATCATTTTAAGAATTGGACCCCATGCAAATTTCTTCATTAAGAAAAATACAATTAGGAAGGTTACCGTCATCCAAAAGATAAGACCAAATTCCGGTTTTACTAAATTCATTGTTTATGTATTGAAATGGATTAAAATTTTTGTTTTTAAAAACCAATTAATGCAGGCAATCCCTGCACTAATTGGAAATTTTTTGCTGTAATAAAATTACTTAGTTAATACAACTAATAATCCAATTACCATGGCAAAGAAAGCAGCACCTTCAACAAGCGCAGCAGTCAAAATCATGTTTGCACGAATGTCGTTACCGGCTTCTGGTTGACGAGCGATAGACTCTAAAGCACTACCACCAATACGACCAATACCCATACCTGCACCTAAAGCAGCTAAACCAGCGCCTAAAGCAGCAACACCATAACCTAAACCGATGTTGTCGGCTGCAGCTTGTAATAAAACGTTTGATAACATAATTAATTATTTTGAGGGTTAAAAAATGCCCGTTACACGGGAATATTGTTATTTATTATTATTAAAATTTATTAATGTGCATGTGCCTCTTCATGATGTCCTTCCTCTACAGCTGCACCAAAATAAACAGCGCTTAATAAAGTAAACACATAAGCTTGTAAGAAAGCAACTAGCAATTCCATCACCATCATAAATACAGTAAATGCAGTTGAGAATAATGAAAATCCTAAACCAGCACCTGTATTCATTTCACCAAAGATAAATATCAAACTAAAGAAAGATAAAGCGATAATATGTCCTGCTGTGATATTCGCAAACAATCGGACCATCAATACAAAAGGTCTTAAAAACAAACCCAAAATTTCAATAGGTGTTAATAAAACCAATACCCATGCAGGAACACCAGGCATTGCAAAAATATGACGCCAATAATGGCCATTGGCGCTGATTGTGGTAATAATAAAAGTAATGGTTGCCAATGTTAATGTTACAGCAACATTTCCAGTAAGATTTGCTCCGAATGGTGCAATTGGAATTAAGCCCATCAAATTATTGATCCATATAAAAAAGAAAACAGTTAATAAATATGGCATAAACTTTTTGTACTTTTTTTCGCCAATACTTGCCTTAGCCACATCATCTCTAATAAAGATAATGATTGGTTCTACAAAAGATTGCAACCCTTTTGGCGCTTTACCTGGATTTCTGGTGTAAGCCTTTGCAACAGAAATAAATATCCAACATAGCAAGGTAACGCTAAAAAGTAAAGAAGCTACATTTTTTGTAATGGAAATATCATAAAACGTTTCAGTTAATGCCTTGTTTTCATTGCCATTAAAATCAACAGCAATAACTTTATTTTCGTGAATTTTATAAATAATTCCAGTTTTTTCTGATTCATAAGCTGCATGGCCATGTTCAAACCTGCTGCTTGAAAAGATATCTAAACCCGATTCAGAATAAATAATTACTGGCAATGGAATAGATAAATGTCCTGCAATGTGCCAATCATGAGCATCGCCAACGTGCTCTAATATCATTTTACCTGCATTAAACTTTTCTTCTCCATGAGCTTCCTGATTTTGATGAGTAGCATCATGAGATTCAGCAGCCTCGACTGCATGTTGAGTAGCCGCAGGTGTTGCTAAACTATCATCTGCAAACGTTGTATTAGCACCTAACAAAAATATTCCTGTAAGGAAAAGGCTAAAAACTATTCTTAAAGTGTTGATTTTATTGAGCATTTCGTTATTTTTCGACACGTATTTTTTCAATTCGGGCGCAAAGTTACACTATTTTTGTGGATTCAAAAAATTATTACTAACAATTAATGTGTAATTATTTGCTTCAAAATATACAGCATGAATAAATTTCACGTAATTCATTAGTTTTGCAGAAAAATTTATCCATTTCAATAAAAGAAATTTTTTAACCAACTATTTTCAATAAAGAATGTTACATCTATTCAATATTAATAAAACTTTGTGAAAAAGAAAACTGCTGTATTACTCATTAATCTTGGCACGCCAGATAGCCCATCTGTGGGTGACGTGCGCAAGTATTTATTTCAATTTTTAAACGACCCGCGCGTAATTGATATTCCTTGGTTGTTGAGAGCCATTTTGGTGAACTTGATTATTGTGCCTTTTCGTGCACCAAAATCTGCCAAAATTTATCAAGAACTTTGGACTGAAAATGGATCTCCGCTTCTAATACACGGAAAAAGTGTAACACATAAATTGCAAGAAAAATTAGTATCAAAGGCTGATGTATTTTTTGCCATGCGTTATCAAAATCCAAGCATTGATTCGGTGTTAGAAGAAATCCGAATAGAGAATTACTCCAAAATAATTGTCATTCCACTGTATCCACAATATGCTTCAAGTAGCACTGGCTCTACGCTTGAAAAAGTAATGCAAATTGTAAGTAAATGGTGGGTGATTCCAGAAATTACCATGGTGAGCCAATATTATGATGAAGCGGGTTATTTAGATGCATTTGCAGAACGTGGTAAAAAACATATCACTGAGAACTATGAACATGTATTATTCAGCTATCATGGTTTGCCTGTGCGACAGGTAGATAAGGTTTATGAAAAAGGGCCTTGTGCTGATCATCATTGCGAAGACCATATTGACGAAGAAAATGCCTTTTGCTACAAAGCAGCATGCTATGAAACAACCCGTCAAATTGCCTCAAGACTTAACATCCCTAAAGAAAAATACACAGTAGCCTTTCAATCGCGTTTAGATAAAAATTGGTTAGAGCCTTTTAGTGATAAAGTAGTAGAAGAACTAGCAAAAAAAGGTGTAAAGAAATTATTAGTTTTTAGTCCGGCCTTTACTGCCGATTGCCTTGAAACTACTATTGAAATTGGTATGGAATACAAAGAAATTTTTGAAGAACACGGAGGCCAACATTTACAATTGGTAGAGAGTTTGAACGACCATCCTATATGGATTAATACACTCGAAAAAATGGTTCTTGAACGCCTTTAGCAAATTTATGTATGCCGCAATTTAGTGTTGAAATAAATCTCGAAGAAATCAGAAATAAATTGCTCAATTTTAGTCAGCAATTTGATACCTGCTTTTTTTATGATAGCAACGCAGAGCTAAACATAGCAAGTGCTTTATCCTATAGAAGCTATGATTTACTAGTAGCCTTGGGCACAAATAAAACCATAAAATTTGAGGCGGGGCAACATTTTAACAATTTAGCAGATTTTCAAAATACGAATCATACATGGCTTTTTGGTTATTTATCGTATGATTTAAAAAATGAAATAGAAGATTTATTCTCTCACAATGAGGATTTACTTGCACTGCCTTTGGCTCATTTTATTGAACCACAGCTGGTCATTGCTATTTTAGGCAATAAGATGGAAGTGATTGTGATAGATAAAAAATTGGAAGAGCAAAAGATTGCTGATGCTTTGCAAAGCGTAAGTGCTCAAATTGATGAATTCAAACATTCATGCACTATTCAACATCAAACTTCAAAAGAAAATTACATTCATACATTTGAGAAACTTCAGCAACAAATTGCTTATGGAAATATTTATGAAGTTAACTATTGCATTGCCTTTGAAACGGAGGTGCATCATCAAAATTGGATAGGTCTTTATTCGGCCTTAAATAACATTAGCAAGGCCCCATTTTCTGCCTATGTAAAAGTTGGCCAAGCAGTAATTATAAGTGCAAGCCCTGAGCGATTTATAAAAAAGGAAGGCAAAAAATTAATTTCACAACCTATAAAAGGCACTGCCAAACGTGGACAAAACGCAATTGAAGATGAACATCAAAAAAATGAGCTGCATAATAATGCGAAGGAACGCAGTGAGAATGTAATGATAACTGATTTAGTGCGCAACGATTTAAGTAAACATGCTGCGCGCAATTCAGTGCAAGTTGAAGAACTTTTTGGCATCTACTCTTTTAAACAGGTGCATCAAATGATAACAACAGTTACGGCTACTTTAAATGATGAATTAAATTATATGAATGCTATTAAAGATGCATTTCCTATGGGCTCTATGACAGGCGCACCAAAAATTATGGCCATGCAATTAATTGAACAGCACGAACAAATGAAACGCGGTTTTTATTCAGGGGCTTTAGGTTATCTTGATCCAAACAATAATTATGATTTTAATGTGCTTATCAGAAGCATCATCATTAATCAAACAACAAGTAAGGCGCAATTTTGTGTAGGCAGCGCTATTACATCTCAAGCCAATGCAAATGCTGAGTATGAAGAATGTTTATTAAAGGCTGAAGCCCTTTTTAAGGTATTATTATAATATACTTACTTTTAAGCCCAAAGAATTGTAAAAAGAGCAATGAGCAGCAATAACATCTTAGAAACGCCTATTGAGTTTTTAAAAGGAGTAGGTCCTCAGCGCGCCCAGCTGCTCAAAACTGAATTACAAATAAGCAATTTCGAAACGTTATTACAGCATTTTCCTTTTCGTTACGTAGACAGAAGTAAATTTTATACTATTTCAGAAGTAAATGACACCTTAGCCTACATTCAAATAAAAGGGCACATTATAAAAACTGAAGTTGTTGGCGAAAAAAGAACCAAAAGATTAGTAGCCACATTAAAAGATCAAACGGGCAGCATTGAGTTGGTTTGGTTTCAAGGCATGAAATGGATCAGTGAATTAGTTAAAGCGGGGGAGCAATATGTAGTTTTTGGAAAGCCCGCTGATTTTAAAGGGAAATTTTCTTTTAATCATCCTGAAATTGAATTGTATGAGCAATACATACAAATGGGCACTGAAGGCTTGCACGGCATTTATTCAAGTACAGAAAGGTTAAAAAATTATGGCCTCGATAGCAAAGGCATATTAAAATTAATGCGTCAATTGTTAAGCCAGCTGCAAGGAGAATTACCTGAGTTTTTGCCTTTGAGTTTAATTGAACAAAATAATTTTGTACCGCGCGAAACAGCATGGAAAGACATACATATTCCTGCAAACACAAACGATTTAAAGGCAGCAGAATTTCGATTAAAATTCGAAGAGTTATTCATCATTCAAATGCGATTGCTTAAGCTAAAAACGAAGCGCAACCTCAGCTATAAAGGCATGGTATTTGGCAAAGTGGGAAATTACTTTAATACTTTTTACAACGATTATTTACCATACGAATTAACCGGCGCACAAAAAAGAGTAGTAAAAGAAATTAGAGCCGATATGGGCAGTGGCAAGCAAATGAACCGTTTATTACAAGGCGATGTTGGAAGTGGAAAAACAGTAGTATCATTAATTTGCATGCTTATTTCTTTAGACAACAGTTATCAAAGTTGTTTAATGGCTCCCACCGAAATATTAGCGAACCAACATTTTACCACCATTACGGAATTGCTCAAAGATATGCCTATAAAAGTTGGACTGCTTACAGGCTCAACAGGAAAAAAACAAAGAGCCATTTTATTTGAAACTTTATTAAACGGAGAGCTACATATTTTAATAGGTACACATGCACTTATAGAAGATAATGTGCAATTTCAAAATTTAGGATTTGTGGTGATTGATGAGCAACATCGTTTTGGTGTAGAGCAGCGCAGTAAATTGTGGAACAAAAGCCAACAATATGTGCCGCATGTTTTGGTAATGACTGCCACACCCATTCCAAGAACACTTGCCATGACCGTTTATGGCGATTTAGATATTTCAATTATTGATGAGTTGCCGCCTGGCAGAAAACCTATCTTAACTGTACATCGCTTTGACGATAAGCGACTTGATGTTTATGAATTTATTAGAAGTCAAATTGAACTTGGCAGACAAGCCTATATTGTTTATCCATTAATTGAGGAATCAGAAAAATTAGATTATAAAAATTTGGAAGAAGGCTATGATATGGTTTTGTATCAATTTCCCATTCCTCGATACCAAATTAGTATTGTGCATGGCAGAATGAAAGCCAAAACCAAAGATTGGGAAATGCAGCGCTTTGTGAATGGCACCACACAAATTATGGTTGCCACAACTGTGATTGAAGTAGGTGTGAATGTGCCCAATGCAAGTATTATGTTGATTGAAAGTGTAGAGCGTTTTGGTTTGTCGCAATTGCATCAGTTGCGTGGCAGAGTTGGGCGTGGTGCAGCGCAATCCTATTGTATATTAATGAGCTCGCATAAACTAAGTAGGGAAGCGCGTTTACGCTTAGATACCATGGTGCGCACAAACGATGGTTTTGAAATTGCTGAAGTTGATTTAAAACTACGTGGGCCCGGTAATATTGAAGGCACGCAGCAAAGTGGCTTGATGGATTTAAAGCTTACCAATATTGCGCAAGACCAAGAAATTATTGAGTTAGCGCGGCATGCAGCGCAGTATTTTATTGAAAAAGATGTCAATTTAGCATTGCCCGAACATGCCGATTTGTTGTTATTTTTAAGGCAAAATAGCAAATCGAAATCGAATTGGAGCAGGATAAGTTAAACCAAAATATTGGTATGATTTGCAGCAGTGCTATTGGGGGAAAGAAATATTAACTTCAAAACTATCAAGGTGTTTCATTTCAACTGTTGCATTTATTTGATTTGAGAGTAATGCAATAAGTTCCATTCCAAGGGTGTTTTCTTTCTTTTGTTGAAAATTTTCAGGTGTTCCAACTCCATCGTCTTTAATATTTAAAACATATTTATTAGCAGCGTTTTTAAGTGATACAATTATTTTACCCACCCCATTGGGGAATGCATGTTTATAGGCATTGGAGACCAATTCGTTCACTATTAAACCTAGTGGAATTGCTGTGTCAAAATCAAGTAAAATTTCATCGCAATTAGTAACTAATTCTATTTGATGGTTTGGTTGCGTATAAGAATTCTTTATTTCTGTGGTTAATTGCTCAATATATTTATTCATTTGTAAAAAATCCATCTTCTCTTTTTTGTAAAGAAATTCATGAATTAACGCCATTGATTGTATTCTACTGCATGCTTCATAAAAATACACTTCTACCCTTTCATCATTAATTTTATGCGATTGGAGTTTTAGCAAACTTATAATAATTTGCATGTTATTTTTTACACGATGATGAACCTCTTTAATTAGCAATTCTTTTTCTTTTAGTGCGGCACTTAGCATAGCACTTTTTACAGTTATTTCTTCATTTTTATCATAAAGTAGTTTTTCTCTTTTCTTACTTTTATTGTAAGAAAAATATCCATAAATTAATATTGAAAGCAATGCCAATAGCATTATAAACAATAATGTTCGCTGTGTATTTCTCTTTTCTTCCAACAGCAAACTTGTGTTCATTTCCTTTTCTTGTCTATCAATTTTTTCTTGCAATTTATTTGTTTGATAGGAAATTTGTTGGTTCAACAATAACAACTCTTTATCATTTGCTGCAATAGTATCATTTAAGGTATTATATTTTTGATAAATGAGCGCGGCTTGCTCATACCTGCCCGTTGATGCTAATAATTCTGCTCTTAATTTCAGATTTTTTAAATACTCTTGAGGCAGATCCATATCCTTTAAAATAGCGAGCGAGGAGTCTAAATAAATTTCTGCTATTTTAAATTGTTTGCTTATAAAATAACAATGCGCCAAATCATTAAAACTAATTGCTGCATTTTGAATATTTCCAGTAAACTTGCTACAATAAATATCCTTTTTTAACAATGGAATTGCATCAGTAATTTGGTTTTTATCCATAAGTGTTTGACCAATATTTCCGGAAAGTAAACCATCAAAAAAGATACAATATTTGTCCTTAGGTTTAGCTTTTAAAAATTCTTTAATAATATTTTGAGATTTTGTATAATAGTAGATGGCACTATCTGGTTCCTTTCCTTTTTGCCATACCACACCCAAATTATTGAAAAAATTAGCTTCAGAATATTCATTTGAAATTTTGCTATTGCTATAATATTCGGCTTTTAAATATTTTATACCTTCTGAAATTAAGCCCATACTTATATAAACATGGCTCAATGGCAATCCTAAATCACGTTCATTTATTTTAGGATTTCTTTTGGCTATTTCCATTAATAACTGATGCATTTCAAATGCCTTAGGATAATTGAGCAGTCTTACAAAGCAAGTTTTTAAATTAATAATTACAGCAACTGAATCGAGTTGAGTAACAAATTTTTTTTGATTTAATATGTTTAAAAATAATGGTACTGCCTTTTGATAATGATTTTGCTGATAACTTAACAAAGCATCCATCAAACTTAAATGGTAGTTGAGCCGTTCATTATTACTTTTAAGTATCTTACTTGAAAAATCATCGTAAACTTTTTGATGTTTCTTAACGAAATTGTTTACATCCTCCAAATTATTATTTAATAGCCAATTCATTTTAGCCTCATCGCTGTATATCGCATAGAATTCTGAAATACGCAAGGAATCATCAATAGACACTTCCTTTGCATAAGTATAGTTGCAAAATATGAAGCAAATAAATACGTATAAATATCTCTTAAATACCATTTTTTTTTGTGGCAAAAGCGTGTGTTTAATAAAACTAAAATAATTAAAATTTAGTTGCAAGCGCATAAATTAAGATACTTTCACATAAAATATGAAAAAAGCTCAGTCATATATATTGCCTTGGCAACTCAACAAAAAATTTCAAAAGACGCGCTTTAAGGAATGCGCTCCAATGATAACATTTGATCACCTACAACCAAATTACCAATTACATCAAGGCCTTTGATTACTTCAGCAAAAATAGTGTACCTACCATCTAAATGTGGCGCATAATTGTGACTAATAAAAAACTGAACGCCTTCTGAATCTTTACCAACAGAAGCCAATCCAACACTTCCTTTTTTATATCTTAAATTGCTAGACAATTCGCTTCTTTGATTCCACTCTAAAGCGCCCCATCCATTGCCTCTAGGGCAACCTCCCTGCACAACAAAATTAGGCACCATTCTATGAAAATATTTACCATTATAATATCCCTCATCAACTAATTTTAAAAAATTTGCTACCGACGATGGCGCTTCATTGACTTTAAGCAGCAACACCATTGTGCCTTTGTTGGTAGTAATTTTCACTTTTTGTTGCGCATCAATTTTTAGAATATAATTCCAATCGATTGCATTTTGATAGCCCGTTTCGAAACAAGACTTATATTGATATGCCTTGCCTTGAAAGCTTAATATTGCCTTTTGTAAATCTATCCATGTTTCAAAATCGCGCGGTAAAAAAAGTTGCCGTTGTGTATTTTGCAATATATCAATTCTAAGATCTACAGTTTTATTATTTTGATTTTGCTCAATAATATATTCGCATATGCTAGAGATTAAAGCCACATCATTTTGATCAAAAATTGATTCTATAAAAACTTGGTCAACTTTATTATTCCAGGTATGCTTTTGGAGATAAACATCTAAAGCATAATATTTAATTAATGAATGATAGTTTGATGTAAAAAATTCGCGACAAGCATTTGCAGATAACTCATACTTTTCTAATAATGTTAATTGTAAATAAGGTGTTTTTAATGATTGCAGTTGCACATCAATATCCAACATACTTTTTAGTGATATTTTTACTATTTCTGGCGCAGCTACGGAAGCTTGATTCATGATTTTTGAATAGTAATAATTTATTTCATCGGTGGCGCCTGTGTTATTTTGCAAGATAGTTTCTAAG
The DNA here is from genome assembly GCA_945872355.1 of Chitinophaga pinensis. Classification (GTDB taxonomy): domain Bacteria; phylum Bacteroidota; class Bacteroidia; order UBA4408; family UBA4408; genus CAIKXD01. The sequence goes on along the minus strand of CAMBZU010000024.1, from coordinate 1,477 downwards.
CATTTACTCAATTGCTCTTTCTCTTTATTTAAATCGATATTTTTTCTCCTTTTGGCAAGGTATACGCCTCTGAGCCAATGGTGCAGAAAAGTATCGTTTGGTTTATTAGTTAATGCAAAACTTTGCGCAAATAATGCAGTAACATCTTTTTTTGAAACTTTACCTATTGCTTCCAAACAAACTATTTTTATTGCAGCTTGGCTGCAGTTTTTATAGTAATTTATTAAGCCTTTAAAAGCAGTATCACAATCTTGTTGACTTATACTAAAAATCAATGCCAACTTGCACGAATCTACTTTTTCTAAGGCCAACATTTGCAATAAAAATGGCACTGCATTAGTATCTTGAACAGAAGACATACTTTGAATAGCAGCAAAGCGATAAAGATTATTTTTGCTTGATAAATAAGGAATTAATGAATCGATTTTACGTTCATATTCGTAGCCATAAATTTGTCGTAATGTTGCGTCATTGGTAAATCTATTTTGTGCCAACAACACATTTATGGCAAGCATAAAAAAAAGGGCAAAGGGTATTTTCATAAGATATTTTTACGCTGATAAAGATATAATTTTTGTTCGCAAAAATTTATGTTGTTGATGTAATTCTAAAATTAAACAGCTTGTAAAAAGTGTTATTTCACATATTCAATTTGATCTTTTGCAATCTCAATTTTGTATTTGTTTCCCTTAATTTTTTGATCTTTAATCAATCGTAAAAAATCATTTACTTTGGCAGCATTAATGGCAACAAAAGAATTAAAGTCTTTCACTTCAATTAAACCAATATCATCCTTTGCTAAATTTCCTTTTTGGATAAAGGCGCCTGCAATATCCACTTTGTTTATTTTATTTTTTTTACCTCCACTAATGCTAACGGTTGCAAATACTGGTTTAGTTGGCAAGCTAACATTTGATTTCAATGAAAAAATAGGCAAATCAGTTTTAATAAAATGTGGTTTTTTTTCATCTTTCGACAATAATAAATAAGCATTTCCTTTTGCCTGCATGCGCGCAGTTCTGCCATTTCGGTGTACAAACTCATTTTCATGTATCGACATTTGATAATGTATAACATGTTTCATAGCAGGGATATCAAGTCCTCTTGCGGCAAGGTCGGTAGTTACCAAGTAACTTACACTCCCATTTCTAAATTGAACCAAAGCCTTTTCTCTTTCTGCTTGCTCCATACCACCATGATAAACAGTTGCAAATATTCCTTTTGCCTTTAAAAAAGTAACAGTTCTTTCACAGGCATCTCTATGGTTGCAAAATATTAAGGCTGCTTCATTTTTAAGGTTACATATCAAATTAAAAAGTGTATTCAACTTGTCTTTGTCTTCAGATATTACATGGTGTAGCGATAAGTCAGCAATGTTATCATCATGTTTCTCAAAGTTTATTAATTGTGGATTTTTGACTTTCACAAAAGAAGGGATACGTTGCAAATTGGTTGCAGAAACCATTATTTTTTTCTC
>CAMBZU010000023.1 GCA_945872355.1 Chitinophaga pinensis | reverse complement strand
ATTTCATTTGAAAAATAATACTTGACCAATGCATTGGTGACACAAATAATACCTGCTAATACAGACCCGAAAACAAAACTTTTTAATATTTGATGAAATAATACCTTATTAAAATCTTGTTTTGTTAGGAAAAGCAGGGGAAGCATAACAAGTGTAAGTTTTTGCTCAAGATCAAAACCTCCCGCTTTTAAATCAGAAGTGTATACCATGCCAAGGAGATGCAAAAGATAAAAACTTATTGCAGGTAAAATGTATGTTGCTTTAGCTGCTTGTATTTTTTCCTTTAATTTACCTTCAAAAAGCCATAGAATTAAAGTTAAGATAATTAAAGGAGGAACTAATTGCTTACTGAGCGGCAAAGCAAAAGCAATAAAGCAAATAAAATTATTTCTGATGCTCACTATTTTTATGTTATTTTGTATTATCAATCTACTATGAAATCTGCTACTCGGGTTGTTTATTTTTTTATATTTATTTTTTCGGCAATATATGTATTTAAACACCAAAAGTACACGAAAAGAATCGAAATTATTAGCGGCTATACATTAAATTTTTCCGTCAAAAGAGGGCAAAATGTTGAATTTTATCTGAATCCGAAAGCAGATCATAAAAAAGGGATTGTTTGTATTTATGATGTTCACAATAAAATAGTTGATTCATTAATTTTAGATTTAAAGGTGCAGACACCTAATTCTGATAAAAAGTTATATGAGCATGGCTATAATTACATTAATAAGTTTTCTTACAATACAAAAAATCTGAAAAGTGGAATTTATTTGTTCGGCAATGTTGTACCCTTTCTTGTAAAGGAAACTCAAATAAAAAATAGTATTACAGTAGTTTTTCCTTACGCTAATTTTATGGCGCTTTCTAATGAAGGAGGAAAGAGTTTTGATAGTGGTAATTCGAGTGATGGATTGGCTGCTGAAGTATTAAGTTTGAAAAGAGGCTTGTGGTTAAGAAACAATCCTTTCTTTTTTATTAATTGGATAGATAGTACTTATCATGGCAAGTCTGTTAATTATATTTCTGATTTAGATTTAGAGGAGCAAGCCAATATCCAACAAAGTAACATGTTGGTTCTTTATGGGTATTCATCATTCTGGAGCAGTAAGCAAAGAGAAAACTTCGATAGTTTTATTGATGACGGAAAAAATGTTTTAGCTATATGTTCTAACTTAATGAATAATAAATTTCGATACAATCCAGAAAATAATACTTTAGCTTTTAAATTATGGAAAAATGAGGAATTAGTAATTGAACCTGAAAAAGCACTAGGATTATGGAGTCAAATTAAACCCAACATTAGCAGCATAGGCTGCAGTTATGAATTGGGTTATGAAAGAAATGTATATGAAAAGAGTTTAGGCGGATTTAAAATTATTCAAATGGCACATCCTATTTTTAATTTTATAAGCGACTCTTTGATAATCCTAAATAATGAAAATACAAACTCAATTGCGGTTGACAATATTGATTTTAAAAGGTTCCCAATTGCTTTGAAAGACGATTCAAATTTTATTAGCAAGGAAATATTGGCATACGACCATAGTATCCAAAATGGTAAACAAACAGTTACAGGTATATTTTTAATTAAAAGAAGTGAGAAATCCGGAAAATTACTAATCATAGGAAATGAAAAATGGTGTTGGAAAAATTCATTGAGTAAGAGTGTCATTCAGCGGATCACAAAAAACAGCATTGATTATTTAAGAAGTTAATTAAAATATTGAAATGGGAATAATCAATAAATTTAAATTAAAAATTGGCAAACACATCATCATAGATTATGCTGTAACTTTTGGTGTAGAGTTTATAATTCTTGTGATAAGTATTTTGCTTTTTAGAATAGTGAATATCCGCTTTGAAACTTTGGGTTTTTCAGAATTTACAATAAGTAAGCGATTGATTGGCTTTTTGATGCCCCTACTCATGCTAGGTTTAGGAGTTTCATTGCCTAAATTTTTACCCTTGGAGTCAAAACAAAAACAGTTGCAAATTCATTATACAGCAGTTATCATTGTCACGATGCTTTTGGTGCTTGGTAGTATTTTATTTTTATTTTTTCCTGATTATTGCTCCTCCATGGTTTTTGGAGATGCGTTCCATAAAAAGATGATTTTTGCCAACTTGCTATTTGTTTATAGTCTAATGTTGCATGCTTGCGTTTATAATTTTTTTAGGGGGCAGTTTAATTTTAAAATGTCGGGCTTGGTTCAATTGATAAATTTAGGCGTTTTACCCCTCATTTGTTGCTATTTTGCAGATAATATGTTAGATTATTTTATTGTTTTGAGTGTTTCAACTATAATTTTTCTGTCGATTATAAATTTGCTTCAAATTCCCTTATTGAATTTTAAGAATTTATTTTTTAAAGAAAATTTTATCAAACTTACAAATTATGGTTTACAAAGAATGCCCGGAGAAGTTGTTTTAGGCCTCTTTATAGCCTTGCCTACCTTTATAGCAACAAATTATTTTTCAATTATAGAAGCTGGTAATATTGCATTTTGTATAAGTTTATTCAATATTATTATTGCTTTTATGTCACCAATCAATATTATTTTATTACCAAAGGCTTCAAAAATTGTATTTGATAAAGATTTTGTTCAGCTAAAGCGCATCGGTGGTAAATTATTAGCACTCGCGCTTTCAATTGGTATTTTTTCAATCATTGCCATTAATTTTTTAGCCGAATTTGTGTTAAATATTTTCAGTATTTCAGCTGAAAACAATACAGCCTTATATTTAAAAATTGTATTTACTGGGGTTATTGGCTATAGTGTTTTTAGTATAATTAGAAGTATCATTGACGCTTTTTACGCAAAGGCTAAAAACACAGTAAATATTTCAATTTCCTTCATATTTTTCATCGTATCACTCTTTACTATAAAATTCTTAGATATATTTACACTGACAAATACGTTAATCGTATTTTCAATTAGTATTAATTTTTTAGGCATAATTACCTACTATTCTTTACTGAAAATAAACAAACTAGTTTAACATGTTATTTTTAATTACCTTTTGTTTATTTTTACTTGGCTCCACAGGATTAATTTTCTTAAACGCATTGAAAATGTGGCGTTTAAATAGAGATTTAACCTTGCCTATTAGTACATTTTTTATATACTATTTTACATTAGGCGGTGCCATTTTCTTCCCTATAGATGCATTTTTAGGCTTTAAAGGCGCCGAAATTGGATTACATTATTTACCGATGTTCGATAGATTATTTAAAGTGAGTTTCGATTTTAATTATTTAAACGCCTGCTTACTTTATGTGTTTTTCATTCTCATATTTCAATTTACCTATCTTATATTGATGAAAAAAAAGCAACATTTAGGTGATGCATTAAATTTAAATGAGAAACATATTCCTTTTAAACTTTCAATCAATACCAACTATATAATGTTGATGTCATTGTTCTTTATTTTTATAAGTATTTATGTTTTAAGGAAAGAACTATTTTATGCTATTGCTAATGAAAAATCGATATATATTATTACGAGGGCCAATACTAATCCATATTATACTATACATCAACTTGCGAATGAATTTGCTATTATTATTCCTTTTATTGCTTATTCTTTTACAATATTAAAAAATAACAAATACAATATCAATATCAACAAGAAGAAATTAAGCTTTGTCATTTTATTTTTATGTTGTTCGATTTCTTCAATATATATTGCAATGCTAGGCAACAGAAGAGAAATACTTTCAGGTTTAGTTATTTGCCTGTTAATTTCATTAAATGAGTTTAAAAACATTAATTATAAAAAATTAGGAGCGATAGTATTACTTGTATTTAGTATATTTCTAATGAATAATTTTTTCAGGTCGACCAGTATCCCGAAACTAATTAATAATTTGGCGCATCCAAGATATGACCAAGGTTTATCGCTTAAAAAGGAAAATAATAATAATCAAGAATCAGGCGTAGCAAAGTCTAAACATGCCTTAGGCTCGTTTTTCCTTAGCAATGAATTGTTTTACGCTCATTTTTCAATGTATGGCGTTTTAGAAAAAAAGGTACCTATTACGCACGGTTCAAGTTTAATTTATCTATTTAGTTCAATAATTCCAAGATCGGTTTATGCAAAAAGACCACCTGATATTTATAGTTATTATGCGAAGTCCGTAAATGCGGCTCCTGGACAGATATATACAATACATCATGCTACAGCATGGTATCTTAATTTTGGAATTTTGGGCATTTTTATAGGGGCAATATTACTAGCGTTATTATTTGTATTCTCGTTTAGGATCAAATTTTTAAATTTAAAATATCAAAATAAATTCATCATCTTTCTGAAGTTTTTAATGCCATATTTAATCTGTAGTCAAATTGTAACCTTTATTACAGCAGGGCCTGAAGCATATAAAGCCATGATCGTTGAAGGTGTAATTTTACCTATATTACTCATATCATTTTGCACTAGAAAAGAGATTCATTAAACAAATTTATTTTATGCTAAAGGTTGTCATATTAGGAGAGAACGGAAGTGTTCATATACAAAAATGGGTGAAGGCAATTAGTGAATTTGAGGAAATTGAATTACATGTAATCTCATTTGATAGAGGAGTTAAATTCGATAAAGTTACCTATCATCCTCTAAAAATATATTTTAATAATAAATTAGATTTCTTTTTAAACACCAGAACCGTAAGAAAATACCTGAGTTTAATAAATCCAGATTTAATTCACGCGCATTATGCAACAAGTTATGGATATCTTGGTGCGAGAGCAAATTTTCATCCATTTGTTATTACTGGTTGGGGAGCAGATATTTTCGATAGTCCTAAGAATGTCTTAATGAAGCAACTTTTAATTAGTTCGTTTAAAAAATCCGATGCAGTTACAGTTTTGTCAAAGATTACAAAGACAGAAATTTCAAAATTGACAAATAAAAATGTAACGCTCATTCCTTTTGGTGTTGATATTGAAAAATTTAAAAAGCGTGATTTGGCTAAAGATAATTTTATTAGGATTGCTACTGTAAGAACACTTTCTGAAAAATACGGAGTAGAATTTTTAATTAGAGCTTTCTCAATAGTTTGTAAGCGGCATGATAATATTAAGTTAGAAATTGTTGGCGATGGTCCGCTGAGATCATTTTTAGAGTCGCTGGCAAAAGAGTTAGGTGTTTTTGACAAAGTAACCTTTCATGGTTATGTAAATCAAAATGCTGATTTTGAGAAGTATATCAACCTAATGTCAAGTTTCGATGTCTTTGCAATTTTATCTATTTTAGATTCAGAAACATTCGGAGTTGCGGCAGTTGAGGCTTCTTCATGCAGTTTGCCAATAATTGCAACTGATGTAGGTGGTTTACCAGAAGTTGTTCAAAATAACGAAACAGGTTTTTTAGTTCCTCCTAAAGATTTTATAGCAACTGCAAATGCGCTCGAAAAGTTAATTTTAGATGAAAGTTTAAGAATTAAAATGGGCTTACAAGGAAGATTAAAGGTTGAAAATGAATATTTTTGGAAGAACAATGTGAATAAAATGGTTAATTTGTATAAGGATATTAGCGGTTACAACAATATATAAACATGAAGCCATCAATTGTAATTATAGGTGCAGGGGGTCATGGTAAAGTGGTTTATGACGCTATCTTGACACAAAACAAATATGAAGTGCTTGGTTTTGTGGATAATAAATTGGCTATTGGAACTTTAGTAATTGACAAAGTTGCTGTAATTTGCTCACAAGAAAATGTGTCAACTTTGACCAATAAAGTCGATTGTTTTATAGTTGCTATTGGTGATAATGAAGCAAGAGCCCGGGCATTTATTTCATTAATTCAATTTTTAAAACCAGCAACAATCATCCATCAAAATGCGGTGATTGGAAGTGAAGTTAGTATTGGTGTTGGCACTGTTGTTTTGGCTAATGCCATTATTAATGCCATGTGCAAAATTGGAGAAAATACAATTGTTAATTCAGGCGTAATCATTGACCATGAAGCTAATATTGGCAATCATGTTTATTTAAAATTGGCAACAATAGTTGGTAATAATTCAATTGTTAATGATTATTACACAAGCGAGATTGGGCAAAAAATAAGTCCATTTTCAAGATAGCATTTAGATTCAATTAATTGCAATAATTGTTGTAAGACGCTATTTGGAATGGCTTCAGTATTAAAAGCTTCTGCGGTTGTTAATTATTTTTCAAGATTTTCTAAAAGTTCTCGCTCCAAAATAACATGTTGGTTTAATGCATCTATGAGTGTTTTAGAAACCTTATTAAAATAACGCTTTGCCTTATAAGCGCCCACCCATTGTATGCCTTGCACGGCATTGGTTAAAAATATTTCATCTGCTCTTATTAAATCATTGGGCTTTAACTCTGTTTCATACACATAAATTCTGGCTTTTGCTGCTAAATCAAGAATAACCTTACGCATAACGCCTTGTATGCAGCCTTCTGTAATTGCAGGAGTGTATAGCACCCCATTGATAACGATAAATAAGTTGCTACTTGTAAATTCGCACACATTCTGCCTATCGTTGAGTATAACACATTCTTCAAGCTCATTATCTGTTTTGTATTTACCTGCTAAAACGTATAATAAGCTATTACATGATTTAATGCTGCTTAAAGCATTACAAGGTTTTTTAATTTTTTGATACAAATCAACTTTAATTCCTTTGTTATTGAGCTCGTAACCCGATTTTGCTTGATAGGGCATTACATCTATAATCACTGAACTACTATTAGTTTCTGGCGCATATAAGCCCCCTTCGTTTCTATAAAAGTTTATGCGTGCTTTTCCCTCCTGTTCAACGCCATTTTTAATGGCAAGCTCTTTAACACTTTCTTGCAGCCACTCAACTGTGATCGATGAATCCAAATTTATCTCAAGAATGTTGGCTGTTTCCTTAATTCTTTCGAAATGATTTTTGATAAAGGGCATTTCAGCACCTGTGATTCTTATACTTTCAAAAAAACCATCTCCATAACAAAATGAACGATTGGCTAAGGTGAACAGGGGTGTTTCCTTCGCAATTATTTGATTGTTAAATTTGATAAATTTACTTGTCATTAAGCCTTTATTGTGTTTTCAAAATTACAAAATAAGATGTAATATTTCATTAATATTTGTGTTAGATTTAATCAGCATCGACTTCACTCCTACTCTTTCTGCTGCTTCAGCATCTCTTTGCTTATCTCCAATAAACCAAGATGAATTCACATCAATATTAAACTTATCAATAGCTTTTTCTAAAAGTAGTGAATCTGCTTTTCTGCATAAACACTTACTAACACTTGGGTGGTGCGGGCAAAAATAAATGGCTTCGAACTTTAAGTTAATTAATTTTGCTTCTTTTATTAAAAATTCATGACAAGCGTTCATTTGCTCAACGGTGTATTTGTTTAAAGCAATCCCACTTTGGTTTGTGATAATAATAAAAATATATCCTTTTTGTTTTAGTTTTTGAAGCGCTTCAAAAAAGCCATCATTAATAACAAAATCGGAAATTAAATAGGTATGCTCCCCTCTTTCAAAATTAATTACGCCATCTCTATCTAAAAACACACAAGCTTGCTTTTTCATTAGCTCCAATGGTCTTTTAGTATTTCAACAAAGCGAACAGCAATATTTTTATCAAGTAAGATGGTAAACATTATTCCAAATAAGGCGCCAAAGAAATGGGCATCGTGTCCAATATTCCCTTTGTTTTGTTGTGCTAAATAATAGGAAATTCCCAAATAAAACACGCCAAAAACATAGGCAGGGATATCGAAAGGAATAAAAAGAAAATTAAAAATGGCCAATGGATTAAAAAGTATAAATGAAAATACAATAGCTGATACAGCTCCTGATGCCCCTACTGCAGTGTATCCAAAATTACCTTTATGTTTTTCATAAGATGGAATCACAGAAGTTATAATTCCACCAATGTATAGCAGTATAAAAAAGAAAACTCCTTTGGTGCCGAATGCAATACTAAATATTTCTTCGGTGCCACTGCCAAAATTGTAGAGTACATACATATTTACTGCTAAATGCAGAAAGTCGGCATGAATGAGCGCGTAACTGGCTATTCTGTATGATTCCTTACTGGAATTCATCACTGCTGGAAAAAGTTTTAACTTATCAAAAAGTTGTACATTGCTAAAAGCCGAAATTGAAATAATTGCGGTAATAATGATAATAATTATAGTAATAGTAATAGACACGCGCTTTCTATTCAGGCAAAAGACTCATCTCTATATCCATTGTTGGCACAAATGAACCTTTATCGAGAATAATTAAATTTTCTGAATGCGTTTTGAACCCCTGTGAAATCACATCTAAACTATATTTACCTGGAGGTAAAATCATCACAAATTTACCTGTTGTTGAGTTTACTTTATACTGGCCAAAAGTATTATTTGATTTTGATTCAAACACTTCAACCATTGAGTTAGCTGGGATTTTATCTGTTTTAAAGATCTTAAGGTTCCCTTTTACTACAGTTAGTTCTGCGTCAACAGCTTTGAATGTAAGGCGGTAAACATCTAAATCACCCTGTCCTTCTTTGCGCAGCGCCGACATGTAGCCGTAACGACCTTTTCCACTCATGCACAAGTTTTTATCATCAAATGGCGTGTTTATAGGGTATCCAACATTTTTAGCTGGGCCAAAGTTTAAGGTATCTACTAAAATTTCTGATTTAAAAATATCATAACCGCCCATTGAATTGTGCCCTTTTGAGCTAAAATAAAGGGTATAACCATCGAGTGAAATATTTGGAAAATCTTCATCATAGATAGTGTTTACATCTGGACCTAAATTATAAGCTTCGCCCCATTCGCCACTGGGTAAAATACGTGTTCTATAAATATCAAAGCCTCCAATACCACCCGGACGATTGCTAGCAAAGTACAAGGTTTTACCATCAGGCGCAATAGATGCAGCACTTTCTTCAAATTTGAGGCTGTTTATGTTAGTGTTTATTTTAAAAGGTTTTAAGATTTGGTTATCCATTTTAGGACCAATAAAAACGTCGCCTTTACCTTCTAAATTATCAAAGCTAAAAATAAGTGTATTGCCATCAGCACACACACCTACAATTTCTTCATCACCTTCTTTTGTATTTACATTTGGTCCAATATCTTCACCTTGTTGCCATTTACCTTCCTTTACGGATGAGATATAAACATTGCTGGCATATTTACCATCTACTTTTTTTACTGAATTATCTGGTTGTTGTGAGTTATACATTAAGAAATCCTCCCCCTCAGAAATAAAAGGACTGTAATCTGCAAAAGGAGAATTAATTTCTTTCCCAAGATTTTCAAAAGCAACAGCAACGGGCAATTTAATTAGCTCCTTTGCATTTTGGCACATTTCAATTTCATGTAGAATTTCTTTTTCCATGATTTTTCCGCTGGGCGTTGCCATAAATTTATTGAATTGCTCAATAGCATTGTCAAATTCTAGATGAAAAGTAAGTGATTTGGCATAGTTGTAAAATAGCATTTTATCGGCATTGGGATCTGCAGCAGCCATTTCTAAAAAAGTTTTTGCTTTTAGTTTGTCAACATTTGTTTCGATATAACAAGCCCCTACCCTATAGTTATAGAAAGCATTTTTTTCATTTCCTTCAAGTAATTTTAGGTAGTCAGCCAATGCATCTTCATAGTTTTTTGCATTAAACTTCATGTTTGCCACAGCAACTGGGTCATTCATATCAATAGCCATTGCTGCTGCTGCTGCTGAAATTTTAGATTTTGATGCAGGTGTAGTTTTGGGTTGGGCATTTACACCAGCGTTAAGTATACATAAAATACTTGCTACACATGAAATAAATATTTTTTTTGACACCATAGGAATTTAATTTATGCGAATAATAAAAAGCGAATATAAGTTAGATTTATGGAATTCTAAATTTTAACCGCAAACTTAGTGCAATTATACAAAAACAATTCCTGTGCTATCCAATAATCTCCAATTAAAAATGGTTAACTTTTTTGGCTGCATTAAAATTTTTCAGAGTTGAAATACATAAAAAAAACAGCATAGTATTTAAATTTAAATTTAGCTGCGTAATGGCTGGTATATGCTTATTTTAAGATATCACAGCCATATGCAATGTGCTACTTTTAACTTAGTAATTTGGAATTGATAAGGCTTAAGTATAGCATCAATTTAGTTTGCTTTTCAATGAAAATAATTTTCTAGGCCTAATATTCAATTCAATTTTTAAAAGATGGTATAAATAGCAATTCAAAGTTAATATTTGTAAATTGAGCAAACAATGATTTTTATCAGCCAAATACATTAAAGTTTTTAGTACTTTCGCCATCAAGCAAATTATAAAAAATATAGATATTATGAATTACGATTTAATTGTTATTGGTAGTGGACCAGGTGGATATGTGGCAGCTATTAGAGCTTCGCAATTGGGTTTAAAGACTGCTATTGTTGAAAGAGAAGAACTTGGCGGGATCTGCTTAAATTGGGGATGCATTCCTACAAAAGCATTGTTAAAAAGTGCACAAGTTTTTGAATATTTAAATCATGCAAGTGATTATGGTATTAAAGTGAGTGGACATGAAGCTGATTTTGCTGCTGTAGTAAAACGTAGCAGAGGAGTTGCTGATGGTATGAGCAAAGGGATTCAGTTTTTAATGAAGAAAAACAAAATAGATGTTTTATTAGGCAATGGTAAAGTTAAGCCAGGCAAAAAAGTAGAAGTAACAGACAAGGAAGGAAAATCAATAATGCATGAAGCCAAGCATATTATTCTTTCTGTTGGCGCTCGTTCAAGAGAATTGCCAAATTTAAAACAAGATGGTAAAAAAATAATTGGATACCGTCAAGCGATGACACTTCCTGCATTGCCAAAAACAATGGTTGTAGTTGGCTCTGGTGCCATTGGTAGTGAGTTTGCATACTTTTATGCCACCATGGGAACCAAAGTAACATTGGTTGAATATTTACCAAGCATTGTGCCTGTTGAAGATGAAGAGGTTTCAAAACAATTGGAGCGTTCTTTCAAAAAAATTGGGATTGATGTTATGACAGAAGCTTCAGTTGAATCAGTTGACACGAGCGGCGCATTGGCTAAGGTAAAAATTAAAACCAAAACTGGTGAAAAGACAATAGAAGCTGAAATAGTTTTATCGGCTGTAGGCATACAATCAAATCTTGAAAATATTGGATTAGAAGAAACTGGCATTGCCACTGATAAAGGAAAAATTAAAGTAAATGAATATTATGCCACCAACCAACCTGGCTATTATGCTATTGGTGATTGTGTTGGAGGTCAGGCATTGGCGCATGTGGCAAGTGCAGAAGGAATTATTTGTGTTGAGAAAATTGCGGGACATCATCCAGAACCTTTAAATTATGGTAATATACCTGGATGTACCTACAGTAGTCCAGAAATTGCTTCTGTTGGAATGACAGAAAAAGCTGCCAAGGAAGCCGGTTATACCCTGAAGGTTGGTAAATTTCCATTCTCAGCATCAGGAAAGGCGAGTGCTGCAGGCGCAAAAGATGGTTTTGTAAAGTTGATTTTTGATGCTAAGTATGGTGAATTACTTGGAGCACACATGATTGGTGCCAATGTTACCGAAATGATTGCTGAATTGGTTTTAGCGCGTAAATTGGAAACTACAGGTCATGAAATTATTAAGGCTGTGCATCCGCATCCTACAATGAGTGAAGCAGTTATGGAGGCAGCAGCTGCTGCCTATGGCGAAGTGATACATTTATAATATACAATTGAAAAATATAAAATTATCTCTATTGAAATTTGTAAACAATGCGTTGATATTTAACAGCATTGTTTGCTTTTTCTTTTTAATAAATGCAGCTGTTTATGCACAAAAAAAGGAAAAAAAAGTGATACAGTTTAGTGGTGTAGTTGTTACTGGTGATAGTTTAAAACCAGTGCCATTTACCAACATTTTTTTAACTGGAACTCGCACTGCTACTGTTTCTGATTATTATGGTTTTTTCTCCTTTGCTGCTGAAGAAGGTGCTGAGATTACTTTTTCGGCTGTTGGATTTAAGAAGGCACATTTTCTTATCCCAGATACATGTAATGAAACGCGTTATTCAATGATTCAAATTTTGTTTTTGGACACCGTTATGTTGAGAGAAGCTACTGTTTATGCTTGGCCAACAAGGGAGCAATTTAGACAAGCTTTCTTAAAAATGGATAACATGAATGATGATATGGCCCGCGCTCAAAAGAATTTAGCCAAAGAGGAAATGGAAATGATAGCTATGAATATGGGCATGAGTGGCCAAGAAAATTTTAAATATACTATGCAGCAATATCAAACAAGGATGTATTATGCTGGTGGTAAACCTCCTATGACTATAATGGATCCATTGAAATGGGCTGAATTTGTGAAAGCCTGGAAGCGCGGGGATTTTAAAAGCAAAGAATAGTTTTAATTGTGAATTCTTAATTGTGAATTGTGAATTGTGAATTTTTAATTGTGAGTTCTTAATTTTGAATTTTTAATTAAATGCTAAAGCTTTTACGAGCGTGAGTGGAAGGCCTATTTTTACTATTAGTTTTTTACATTTTCAAACTTAATCATTTTCATAAGAACTTATTTTTGTATACGATAAGATTATTGAAGATAAAGGTCACACCGAAGGTTTGGGTATAAGATGTGACACACCAGGAAATGTTAATGCTGGGCTTTGCCAAATTGTAAAAAAGCGTATCCTATTATTTCCTTCGCCCAATAAATGAGTGAAACAATTGGTTATACTTCTTAAAGCCAATGGTTTGTGGCACATCGCTATGACCTGCGCCCTCTGCCCTATTAGCTTCGGAGATAGTACCTGTATAATTTTTAAACAATACTTCACCATTGGTTTCTATTGGTAAAAATTTATCATTTGTACCATGCATCCAATAAAAGGGCTGCTGAATTTTCTTTATTCTCTCGTTATTATCACACTTGAAGTCGGTAAAGAATAAGGGATCTAAATTAAGACCTGCACCATCATTTACAATGGTTGCCACTGAGGCAAATGGCGCTTCAAGTGTAATGCATAATGGTTTGTAAATGGAAGGTGTGTTATAGGCAACATAAGTTGCTGCGGCGCATCCTAAACTAAAGCCATAAACAGCGTATCTTTGCGCTAAAATATGTTTGTTTTTAATCCACCCAATAGCAGCATTTGCATCTGCATACATTGTTTCTTCGGTTGATTTACCTTCAGACATTCCGTAACCTCTGTAATCAATCATTAACACGCCATAATTTAATTTACCACCTGTGTTCGCTAACAATTTGGCTCTTTGCCAGTAAAAATCCATATGATCTTTATTGCCATGGAAATATACAATTACCGTGTCTTTTTCTAAAAATTCTTTATTAGTCCCTTTTTTAAAATTTCCAATATAAATAGCCCAAATTTTTGTAGAATCTGTTTCATTGGTTGTTTTTGACCATAGAGGAAAAACATGAACAGATGAATCAGGAATGTTGTATTCGTCATTTAAAACAAAATCTACAGTGCCACCATAATCATCGAGCTTGTATTCAGTGATTTTGGCGGGATTAAACAGATTATCGTTTAAATTTTTCTTACACGAAAAAAAACTAAAAATTAAAATTACTGATGGGATTACTATTTTAAATTTTCTCATAGTGTTAAAATTTATAGCTTACTCCAAGGTATATCCCCATTCCGCCGTATGGAAGAATTGGTTTTACATATTCTACTGGACCGATATCATTTCTTTTGAACGGCACTAAATATTTGAACTCGGCTTGTAGCATTAAACCTTTTTTTGTATTCCAAACATAGCCAGCTTGCGGACTTGGGAACCAAATGTTAGCTTGTTTTTCGCCATTTATTTTTTTAGTTGCAGGTTCAAACCAATTACATACTCCTAAATAATAATAATTATCATTCAAAGGATTTCTTTTAATAAAATTGAAATCAATTTGAGGATAAACCCTTTTCAAGGTATCTCTAATGAGAATGTTTAAAGTAGGTGCAACAGTAATAGCGAATTTAGCAGAGTCGTTGTTGATGAGATATTTGTTTAAACCAATTTCCATTTGCAAATTACCGTATAAGGCAGAAGTTGGATGTATTGAAGCAAAAAATGTTGTGCTATCAGTTATTCCGCGCGAATAAGTAACTGTTGTGTATGGCACGGGCGTAATGTTATTTCCATAATGTATGAGAGGTCCACCAACAGAAGCGCTTATTTGATTTTCTTTGTAGCACAAAGGCAACACAGCGCGCGTAGGTGCACAAGCATCAAGTATTGCCATTAAGCAAAATAAGGCAACAATTCGGTAACAAATCATCTTCATGTGGCAAATAAACGAATTATTGATTAAAAAATAGCAACTTTAATTTAAAGATTATGTGAATTTTTCAACATAGTAATTACTTTTTTATCAATCGGAAAGCTCAGCTCTTCTTCTTGCAACTCGCTGATTGACACCCATCTTAAACTTTGTGCGCCATGCTTAGGCGTAAAATCATATTTAATATGGCTTGTTTTTAATGTTGAATTCATTTTTCTTTCAATCAAATAATATATTGAAATGAGCTGGTAATTTGTATTAAAAAAGGAAGGCACATAAAAATCAGTAGTGTAAAAATGACTTTTTATAACAATTTCTAAATCAAGCTCTTCTTTGAATTCTCTATGCAAACAAGCAATTAAGCTCTCCCCTACTTCATGCCCACCACCTGGAAATTTGGTCATAAAAATATTTTTGTAAAATTCGTCACTAAGCAGCACTGCATTATTTTCTATTAGTATGCCGTAAACTCTGATGTTATACATGTATATTGATTAATATTTTCTTCCAATCCATTTGTTATAATTATCAGCTTGCTCAGCAGTAGCATCATTTGATTTTATTACCAAATAAGTTTTATAATACATGATTTTGCTAGGTTTTAAATTTATTTCACGTGTTTTACCATCGGTAATTACGTTAATTACAAAAGTCTCTTTCCAAAAATAATTGCACCATTCATTGAGGTTATTCCGCACCTCAAAGCCATTTACACCAATAATTTTATCTTTTATAGCTAAGCCAGCAGCTTCTGCCAAAGAACCGGGATGTATATTTTGAACGATTGTTTCATTGTTTTGCTCACTAACTTTGAAACCTAAAAATGATTCATAAGGTCTCTTGGAAGTTACAATCGATAGCTCTAATCCAAAATAAGCCAAAGATGAAATGAGCAAATCGTTATAAGGCAAAGTGCCTTCAATGTAATTATTAAAAAAGTTGTTCCAATTTTGACCCGTAACATGCTCAATTATGGTTTGATAATCATTAGCAGTATATCCAATGTTGTTTTTTCCAAAGTCATTGTACAATGCAAGCAATACGTTATCAAGTGATGCATTGTTATTTGTTTGAGCTCTTATTTGTGCATCGGCCATAAATGCTAACAAGCAACCTTCAGTATAAATCGAAACCTTTCTATTTGGAACACCAGGTACGTATCCATCAAGCCAAGTATCAAAAGAAGATTGGGCTACGCTGTAGTTAAATCTTCCGTGATTATCAAGGTGTTTTTGAAATTGTTGTGTTAATGTTTTGAAATAATCAGCATCAGAAAATATACCTGAACGATACAGCATTAAATCTCCGTAATAGGTTGTTAAACCTTCGTAAATATAACCCGTTGTTGCATAATTTTCTGTGTTGTATTTGTAAGGAAGCATTTCCTTAGGTCTAATATTTTTTACGTTCCAGGTGTGAAACAATTCATGAGAACTCACACCCAAAAGTTCGTCATACAAATCTTTTCGCATCAAATTGTAAGCAGGCCCTATGGCAATTACAGTTGAATATGCATGTTCAACACCGTGGTAAAATTGAAATGGTAAAACTTGTATTAAAAAGTGGTAGCGCTCTGTAGGGAACGATTTAAACAATAAAAATTGTTCATTTATAAAAATAAAAAAGTCACCAATAAGCTTTGCCCAGTCGGGTTTACATTCACCTTGAAACCAAATATTAAATTCAACACCATCAAGCACAAACATATTATGTTGCAATGCATTACTGCATATAAAAGGAGTATCAACAAGGGTATGATAATCATGCGCCATTGCTTTAATAGTTTTAATCTCCTTATTGATGGCAGTGCTTACAACTTTGAGTGCACCAGCCAATTTGTAATCAAAAGGCACATTTATTTCAATATGGCATGGATCCTCTAATTTTTGTTCACAATAGAGTAAACAATTGATTGGATTAATGTAAAGTTGTTTATCGTCGAGCCAAGTACTTCCTGCATTTAGCTCAGCAGCATAATAGTTATAGATAACAGTGATAACACTTTCACCTTTGGTGTTAATGGACCAGCTATCTTTACTTGTTTTTTTATAACTTAAAGCTTCGCCTTTGGCGTTTATTACTTTAAATTGCTGAATGTTTTTAGCGAAATTTCCTAATTCATATCTTCCTGGACGCCAAGATGGGAGCTGCAATTCAATTTGAGGTAGCGAAATATTTTCAATGCTACATTCAATATCAATATAATGTGTATAAGGATTGCTGTATGATATTTTGTATTTCATTGTGATAGCTTTGTAATACAAATTAAAGCATTAGTCTATATTAAAAAACATATAGCGCAACAATGAATTAACAATTCAATTGTTAATAGCGAAGGATTTAATTTAGCTAAAGCAGCCAGCGCTGAAATAAAAAAGGTCAGGAAAGTTTTAGAAAATTGAATCTGTCTTTTTCTAGTTTATTAAAGCAGCCAATTGCTCTTCAATCAACTTCATTTTAGTTTCGGCATCTTCCATCTTTTTGCGCTCGTTGGCAATTACTTCTGGTTTTGCATTTGCTACAAACTTTTCGTTGCTAAGTTTTTTATTAACACTTTCTAAGAATCCTTTGAGGTAATTGAGCTCTTCTTGATACTTTATTTTTTCTGCGTCAATATCAATAGATTGCGCCATTGGAACAAAATATTCAACAGTGCCTATCATAAAGTTTAATGCAGCTTGAGGCTTGTCGTTTACCAATGCTATACTACTTAAATTAGCTGATTTTTGTATGATAGCATTTAATGGTGAATTGTCAATTGCACTTGTTTTGATCATCAGTTGCAATTGTTCTTTAGGCGAAATTCCTTTTTGGTTTCGGATATTTCTTATTTGCTGAATTACTTCAAAAGCATGAGCAAATCCATCTAAAATTTCCTCATCAATAATTGCTTCAACAGGCCATTGTGCAACAATAATACAATTGTTATCTTTTCTGTCTTCAATTAAATGCCATAATTCTTCGGTTATAAAAGGCATGAAAGGATGTAACAATTTTAATAAATTGCCAAAGTAGCCAATGGTTTGATGATAAGTTTTTGCATCAATCGGCATGGCTTTACCCTCTACAAAATCAGGTTTTATCATTTCAAGATACCAAGCACAGAAATCATCCCAAACTAATTTATAAGTTGTCATGAGTACCTCGCTCATGCGGTATTTGCTATACAAATCGTTAACTACAGCTAACTGCTGATTAAATCTTGATTGGAACCAAGTACAAGCCAATTTATTATTTTCTGGCTGCGCTTTATTTTCATCAACTTCAAATCCTTTTAACAAACGGAAAGCGTTCCAAATTTTATTATTAAAGTTTCTCCCCTGCTCTATTAAACTCTCATCAAAAGGTAAATCATTGCCCGCGGGCGAAGTGAGTAACATTCCCATGCGCACGGCATCAGCCCCATTTTTTGCAATTAAATCAAGCGGGTCAGGACTATTTCCTAATGACTTACTCATTTTACGTCCTAATTTATCGCGTACAATTCCCGTAAGGTAAACATTGGTAAAAGGTTTTTGCCCGCGGTATTCGTAACCTGCAATGATCATGCGCGCTACCCAAAAAAATAAAATTTCAGGAGCAGTTACTAAATCATTTGTTGGATAATAATATTTTATATCTGCATTTTCTGGATCTTTAAAACCATCGAAAACACTGATTGGCCATAACCAAGAGCTAAACCAAGTATCTACTACATCTTCATCTTGTTTTAGGCTTAAAATAGTTGAATCAGGATAATTAGTTTTATATTTTACCAATGCATCCTGATGTGTTTTCGCCACTACAAAATTGCCTTTATCATCATACCAAGCGGGTATTTGTTGGCCCCACCATAATTGACGACTGATACACCAATCATGTACATTCTCCATCCAGTGTTTGTAGGTGTTTACAAACTTATCGGGAATTAATTTTACTTCACCATTTAATACCGCATCTAAAGCAGGTTTTGAGATTTTATCCATCTTTAAAAACCATTGCATACTTAGCTTTGGTTCAATAACAGCATCTGTTCTTTCGCTGTAGCCTACTTTGTTTTTGATGTCTTCTATTTTAACAATATGGCCAGCTTCTTCTAAATCTTTGGCAATTTTTTTACGCACAGCAAAACGATCTTCACCAATATAAAAGCCTGCAGCTTCACTCATGGTGCCATTTGCAGCAATGGTATCTATTACTTCTAATTTATGTTTTACCCCTAAATTATAATCGTTTATATCATGTGCAGGTGTAACTTTTAAGGCCCCCGTCCCAAATTCCATATCAATGTAATCATCAAAAATGATAGGCACTTTACGCGCTGCAAAAGGGATTATCGCGTATTTTCCTTTAAGATGTTTATATCTTTCATCTTCAGGATGCACACAAACAGCGGTATCTCCTAATATAGTTTCTGGGCGGGTAGTGGCAATGGTTATTGAATCGCCATCAGCTAATGCAGAACCATCTTCATTCACTAATTTATAACTAACATAAAAAAGTTTAGCATTACTTTCTTTATGAATTACTTCTTCGTCTGAAACAGCCGTCATACCTGCAGGATCCCAATTTACCATGCGCACACCACGGTAAATTTGTCCTTTGTTAAATAAATCTATAAATACATCAATCACAGCTTCACTCATATCCTCTTCCATGGTAAAGCGTGTGCGGTCCCAATCACATGAAGCACCCAGTTTTTTTAATTGTTCGAGGATAATTCCTCCATACTTTTCTTTCCATTCAAAGGCATATTTTAAAAATTCTTCACGGGTTAAATCAGTTTTTTTGATGCCTTTTTCTTTTAGCAAATTGACTACTTTGGCCTCGGTAGCAATAGATGCATGATCTGTACCAGGCACCCAGCAAGCATTTTTGCCTTGCATACGTGCACGTCTGATGAGCACATCTTGAATAGTATTGTTAAGCATGTGGCCCATGTGCAACACGCCAGTAACATTAGGAGGCGGAATTACAATGGTGTAAGGTTCACGCTCGTCTGGTGTTGATTTAAAAAATTGATTATCGAGCCAATATTTATACCATTTATCTTCAACTGCCGAGGGATTATATGTTTTAGGAATTTCCATGTTTTTATTTTGAGGTTGCGAAAATAAGGAATTCTTGGAAAGATTTGCTGTTCGCGTTTTATTTGTCTTTTTGGAGGAGTCTTTTTTTGTTGATGCCTCATAGGTAAAAGTATGCAGTGGCCTTTTTGTTGACTTAAAAATTAGAAGCAAATTTTTAACGCTAGTGCTCGCTTTTAACAAGTTTCCTCCTGAATGAGAACATGTGTAAATCGAATTTCATGAAATAGCTTTGAGAACATTAAAATTTCCTATTTTTAGCCATGCAAAAAATATTATTTTTATGTACCCTTTTTTTTATAAAAAGTACTGTACAATTAAATGCTCAAAGTAGCTCTGAAAGTTATATAAATGAAATAGAAACTTGGCATCAAAACAGAGAAATTAACCTAAAAAAAGAAACAGGCTGGCTCACGGTTTCAGGCTTGTTTTGGTTAGAGGAAGGTGAAAACACATTTGGAAGTGGAATGGAAAATAAAATTGTTTTTCCTACAGGAAAGGCTGCAGCACAAATAGGAAGTTTTGCTTTATCAAATGATGAAGTTAAACTTACCATATTACCTCATGTTGATGTGAAAAGAAATGATTCCTTGTTTACTAATGGTGTTATTTTTAATAAAAATATTGAAGAACAAAGCGTGATACTTTCTCACAAAAACTTGCGTTGGTTTATCATTAAAAGAGGCAACAGATATGGCGTTCGCTTGCGCGATTTAGAAAGCGATGCGCGAAAAAACTTTACCCATATTGAATGTTTTCCTGTAATAGAAAAATGGAAAGTTAATGCCTCTTTTGAAGCACCAAATTCAAAAAAAACAATTCCAATTAATGATGTGATTGGCAACACTACTGAAACAACATTTGGAGGAACTTTAAAGTTTGAAATTGATGGAAAATCATACACGCTCGATGCAACTTTAGAAGGCGAAGATGATTTATTTATTGTGTTTGGAGATTACACTAACGGTAACAAAACCTATGGTGCTGGTCGGTTTATATATGCTAAAAAACCAAAGGAAGGCAATCAAGTAATTTTAGATTTTAATAAATCATACAACCCACCTTGTACGTTCACCGATTTCGCCACCTGCCCGCTCCCACCCGACCAAAACAAACTGCCTTTTGAGGTTTTAGCTGGTGAATTAAAGTATGGGAATCATTAGCATCTTGTATATCTTAAGGTTGGCGCCGACGCACAGCCTTTTACAGGATGATAAAGTCAGTAGTTTGAATTCCAAAGGTTGGCGAGGATGAACAACTTTTTACAATCATTATTATGCATAAGCTTGGCGAGGACACAGCACCTTTGACAATATAATTTTAGGTTATAAAAGCATTTAAAAACAATTTGTATGATGGCGGGGCAAGCCCACCACGACGATAAAAAGTACAATAGTTTACCCGCCCCTCTATTGAAGTAACTATGAATAAGCCAATCAGCTAATTCGCTAATCAACTTAATTACTTGCCACCAGCACTTTTATTTTTCCACCAGGAATCAATTTATAATCCTTACTAAAATTGTTAATACGCATTAGCTCATCAACAGAGCCCATTTTGTATTTGTTGGTGATGTGCCATAGTGTATCGCCTTTTTGAATTACGTGATAAACCACCTTCGCATTTTTATCTAGCTTAATATTAGCGTTCACCATACTTGAAGTAGCTTCAACTGAGAATGTTTCAGTTTTTAAAGTGTCAGATTTTACTAATAATGAATCGGCTGAAAGCTTTGCTGTATGTTTATTTGAAGCTACACTTTTTAATGCTGATTTTTGATTTGGTACAAAAACAACTAATTTAGTTCCTGTTTTTACAGCATTTCCTTTTATTTTATTCCAGTTTTTTATGTCAGCTGCACTACATTGATATTTGCTGGCAATTTTTTGAAGGTTCTCTCCTTTCTTTACTTTGTGATATTTTTTAGCAGGCGCTGTTTGCATGGCTAAAAGCATGATACTATCTCTGCTTAATTCTTCGTTTTTCTTATACGAATAAATGGCTGTTTCATTATTTATAAAGGCCCCTGTTTTGTTTGCTGGCAAATATAAATGGCGATAATTACCATAGCCAGGTATTCTCCTTAATTTATAAGCAGGATTTAAAAATAACAAATCCTCCATAGGTATATCAATCGTTTGAGCTACAGCTTCGAAAGTGAAGGCCTGTTTGACATGCACTGTATCGGCATAAAAATAACATTGCTTGGCAGCAATAGGGTAAATATTGTGTTCTTTGGTAAAGTTCATTAAATAATTAACTGCAATAAAAGCAGGCACATATCCTTGTGTTTCTAATGGTAAATAAGGTCTAATTTCCCAATAAGTTTTTTTATTTCCGCTTCTGCGAATAGCCTTGCTTAAAGCACCTGGCCCACAATTATAGGCAGCTAAAACCATTTGCCAATCGCCAAACATTTTATATAAATATTTAAAATAACGGCAAGCAGCTTCAGTTGATTTTAACGGGTCTCTTCTATCATCAACATATGAATTAACTTCTAAACCATACATTTTACCCGTTGGATACATAAATTGCCAGAGGCCACCCGCACCTGATTGACTGATTGCATTAGGGTTTAAGGCTGATTCAACGATGGCTAAATATTTAAGTTCAAGAGGCAATTCATACTTTGCCAATTTTTCTTCAAACATTGGAAAATAGATTTGCGACATGCCAATGAGCCTGCTCACAAGCACTCTTTTACGCAATGAATACATATCAATATATGCTTTTACAGCACTGTTGTATATTAAATCAAAAGGTGTTCTTTCATCTAATTTAGCTAGCCTCGCTTCATAAACCAATTCATCAAAATACGGGATGAAACCTGTTTTGTAATTAGCCATATCAAACAAGCATGAGTCTGATAAATAACTATTACATTCAAAATATTTGGTCAATTGTAAGCTGTCGAGCATGGCTACAATTGGATCTTCTTGAATATAAACATGGGTAGAATCGCCAATTTTATTTGATGAAAAAGCTGTAATACCTTTCAAACAAAACAACACAAACAAACAATTCTTGAATAACTTTAACATGATATGTTTTTACACTTTTTATTAAAATACAAATATCCAATTGCAAGTTGTGAAAAAACGATAATTCACTAATCAATTATTAACCTTTGATTGTTGGTATAACATTATGGTATGCTAAAATAAGTTAGCTTGCCATTTTTATAAGCCACATGTTGCCAATCATTTAAATCGAATTCAATAATTGCCATACCACATGTAGGAAGCTCAATGGATTCGTTACCAGAGAAAAAATAAGCAAGCTGACTATAACCTGGATTGTGCCCAAAAATGATGGCTGTTTGATTTTGGTTGTCAATATTTTGAACCATTTCAATCAAAGTATCAGCCGAGGCTTCATATATTTTCTTGTGAGCAACAATTTTAGTTTCTTCAATATTGAATGCTGCAGCAAATCTTTTGGCTGTGCTCCAAGCTCTCTTTGCTGTGCTTGCTATAAATATATCAGGACAGTCGATTTGATTGGTCAATTGCAAGGCCATTTTTTCAGCATCAGCTTTTCCACTGGCTGTTAATTTTCTTTCATAATCGGTTTTGTTGCTTGGCAATACTTCTGCCTTGGCATGTCTTACAATAATTAAAGTTTTCATAATGCGTAAATTTTAAGCATCCAAAAGTAATATTCTGCTCTTCATATTCTATGGTGAAAAAATGTATTTAAGATTAAATTGCATTTTCAATTTTGATATTCGCGGGAAGTAATTAATTTTGAGCAATCAAGTTTAATAAACCATCCTATGTCAAGAACTGTATTACTGATAATTATCATGTTGAGTTTTTCTGTTTCTGCGAAAGCGCAAGTAGCTAAAGATACCTTAAAAACAGTTACAGACCTTGATAGCGTTACTGCTATAAATTTAATGCCTTCGCAGGAGGCAGAATTAGCTTACAATTTGGGCATCGAGAAAATGAAAATTGGAGATTATAAAACAGCCATTGAAAGTTTTAACGAAGCAATTCGACTTAAACCAGATTGGGGAAAAGCATATTTCAATAGAGCTGTGGCAAAAAAAGAAAAGAAAATGTTTCAACCAGCGATTGAGGATTTTGAAAAATGTTTAAACCCTATTGATTCCTTAAAAGATGTTTATTACAACATGGCCCAAACATATATCTTATTAAAAGATAATCAAAAAGCCATTATCAATTATACTAAATCTATTGAAGCCAAAGAAAGTATCGCGCAAGCTTATTATTATAGAGCGAATGTATTCTTCAACGAAAAAAAATACAAAGAAGCTATTGCTGATTTTACTGAAGCAATAGCTTCTAAACCAAATTATGCTTATGCTTATAATGATAGAGGTAGTGCTAAACGTCAGTTAGAAGATTATGATGGTGCTATTGCAGACTATACCAAAGCTGTTCAATTAGATGCACAAATGGCATTTGCTTTCAATAATTTAGGTGCTGCTTTACGCAAAAAAGGTGATGTAAAAAGTGCGATTGACAATTACACAAAAGCAATAGCTGTAAAATCAGATAATTATGTCGCCTACAACAACAGAGGTAGTGCAAAATTTGATGTTGGTGATTTTAAAGGTGCGATTGATGATTATACCGCTGCCATCAAAATAAAAGCTGATTATGCTTATGCATACAATAACAGAGCTGCTGCAAAGTTTAAATTAAAAGAATACAATGGCTCCATTGATGATGCTACAAAAGCAATTCAATTGGATAGCAATTACGGTGCTGCTTTTTTAAATAGAGGTATTGCAAAGGAGATGATACGAGATCAAAAAGGAGCCTGCAAAGACTGGGAAAAAGCGCAATTAATGGGAAATGATGCAGCCAGTAAATACATGGGTGATTGTAAATAAGTAAGCAGCAATAAACAAAAACACAGAGATCATGAAGCATATTATTTCTATATTATTTATAACATTAAGCATTTCTGTTTTTGGACAAACAGCAAAAGAAACACCTTTTGAAAAAGATTTTTTTCCAAATCAAAAAGACCAATTGAGGGAAGCCAAAAGAGCACTTGAAATGGGTAACGAAGAGTATGAGGGCAGCAGGCCTGGTCGCTATAAATTTGCATTAGAACAATATTTAAAAGCACAAACATTTAATCCTAACAATGCTTTTTTAAACTTTAGAATTGGTGTATGCTATATCAACAGTAGTTTTAAAATAAAAGCAAAAGCACATTTTGAAAAAGCCTATGAACTAAATGCAAACATTGATCCTGAAATACATTATTATTTAGGTAGAGGTTATCACTTAAATATGGATTGGGACAAAGCCATTGCTGAATATAAAACATTCAAAGCAGCGCTCGATCCAAAGAAAAAAGACCAAGTTTTTCTGATGGCCGATGCTGCTAAAAAAATTGCTGAATGTAATTATGGTAAGGAATTGGTTAAAAATCCAGTGCGTGTTTTTATCGATAACATTGGAAACAAGGTAAATTCTCCATACCCTGATTATGGGCCAATTATTTCTGCCGATGAAGATGTAATGTACTTTACCTCCAGAAGAAATACCACTACTGGAGGTAATATTGATGAAAATTATGATGAGTATTTTGAAGATATTTTTGTAACCTATAAATTTAATGAAGAGTGGGCATTGCCTTCTAATGTTGGGCCTCCCATTAATACACTGGGGCATGATGCCACTGTTAATGTTTCGCCAGATGGGCAAATTATGTTTACCTACCGCGATGACAAAGGTTATGGCAATATTTATCAGAGTAACTTGATTGGAGATAAATTTAGCGAACCAGAAAAAATGTCAAAAGCCATAAACAGCAGTGAGCATGAATCATCTGCTTCAATTTCTTATGAAGGTAAAACATTATTTTTTGTGAGTGACAGGAAGGAAGGAAGTTACGGCGGACGCGATATTTATTATACCAATCGCAATGAAAAAAATAAATGGGAAGAAGCTTATAATGTTGGCACTGGTATAAATACCCAATACAATGAAGAAGGTGTTTTTATTGTTCCAGATGGCAAAACACTTTATTTTAGTTCTGAAGGCCATAGCAGTATTGGAGGTTTTGATATTTTTAAGTGTGAATTAAAAAATGGGGTTTGGAGCGCACCTGTAAACCTTGGTTATCCAATAAATACGCCTGATGATGATGTGTTTTTTGTGGTTTCAGCCAGCGGAAAACATGGTTATTACGCCTCTGTAAAAAATGATGGTTTTGGTGAAAAAGATATTTATATGATTTCATTTTTAGGTCCTGAAAAACCCGTGCTTTTAAGCAATGAAGATAATTTATTAGCTAGTGTTGAAGCGCCAATTAGTGAAGTGTATATTTCACCAGCAGTAGAAATAAATGCAAATGCTGTTACCTTATTAAAAGGTATTATTTCTGATGCCATAACAAACAAACCATTAGAAGCTGAAATTGTGCTTATTGATAATACTTTAAATGTTGAAATTGCCACTTTTAAATCCAACAGCAAATCGGGTAAATACCTGGTAACATTGCCTTCTGGTAAAAATTATGGTATCGCTGTAAAAGCTGAAGGTTATTTATTTCACTCAGAAAATTTTGATATTCCGCTTTCTGCTTCCTATCAAGAAGTGGTAAAAGATGTTCAATTGAAAAATGTTCAAGTTGGACAAAAAATTGTTTTGCGTAATATCTTCTTCGATTTTGACAAAGCTACGCTCAGACCAGAATCTACCAATGAGTTAGAACGTTTAACCAAACTTTTAACTGATGTGCCTAGCCTAAAAATTGAAATTAGTGGCCATACTGATAATAAAGGCGCAATGCAGTACAATCAAATATTATCGGAAAGCAGATCAAAATCGGTGGTTGAATATTTAATTGGGAAAGGCATTGCAAAAGAAAGATTAGAATACAAAGGATATGGGCTCTCGCAGCCTATTGCGCCAAATGATACTGATGAAGGCCGTCAATTAAATCGTAGAACAGAGTTTAAGATTTTAAGTAGATAATTTTAAAAAAAAATTAGCATAATTGTAAAATGCTTCAAAAACATAAAATAATAAGCTAATAAATGCGCCCAATAAGTAAAACAACATTGAAGGTAAATGAAGCTGCTTTTAGTAACGATAAGTTTGAAATCTTTATACTTTCTAAAAATATTTTTAAATTTAAACCTAAGGAAAACATTGAACTAGATGCACAAGATGCTTTTGAAATACGTAAAAATTTTGCAAGCATAGCTGTAGGAAACAAATGGGCTGTGTTAACAGATGGGGGGAATTATTTTACAACTACAAGTGAATTTAGGCAATTACTTGCTAGTAAAGCATTTACTGATCATAGAGTGGCATTGGCCATTGTAACAAAGTCAATGGCGACAAAAATTATTGGTAACTTTTTTATTAAAGTCAACAAGCCAGGCACACCCACAAAATTATTCATCAGCGAAACAGATGCTTATGATTGGTTAAACAATCAAATGCTGAGCCTTCAGTAAAAGCATTGAAATTTATTATTACACTTTTATTAATCTTCTTTTAGCAACATGTCTTTTTCAAGTCTAGGTATAAATTATCATTTACTCTTGTTGCTCAATAAGCAATTTTATAAAAGTCCCTACCCTATACAAAGTCAGTCAATACCGCTGGTTTTAGCCGAAAAAGATGTGATTGGCATTGCGCCAACTGGTTCAGGAAAAACTGTTGCTTATGCCTTGCCCATCATTCAAAAATTAATAGGAAAAGCGGATGCAAAAAACCGACATGTAAAAGTTTTGGTATTAGTTCCAACACGCGAATTGGCAGTGCAAGTAGAAAAAGTATTTAAGTCATTTTGTTTGTCGTTGCCCGAAAAAATAAAGAGCATGGCAGTATATGGCGGTGTTTCCATTAACCCTCAGATGATAAACATGAATGGTGTGCAAATTTTGGTTGCCACACCCGGCAGATTGCTAGATTTGATAGATGCTAAAGCTGTTCATTTGAGCGATTTAGAAGTTTTAGTGCTTGATGAAGCTGATAAAATGTTGAATTTAGGATTTGCCGCAGAAATGGAAAATATTTTAAAGTTGCTCCCAAAAAAACGTCAGAATTTACTCTTTTCAGCAACTTTTAATTTAGCTATTGAAGAGCTATCTCATCTTGTTTTATCGGCTCCTGAAAAAGTAGTGGTAGCTGCCGAAAATATTGCAATTGAATTGATTAACCAGCAAGCCTTTGCACTTGAAGATGCAGATAAAGGCCCGTTTTTAAGAAAGTTAATTAAAGAAAAAAACTTAACTCAAGTACTCGTTTTTACATCCTCTGTTTTTCGTGCCGATGCTGTTGCAGAAAAGCTTAATATTAATGGAATTACAGCTTTGGCCATGCACAGTAAAAAAAGCCAGGGTTCAAGAACTGAAGCATTGGCACAATTTAAAGCAGGTAAAATTAAAGTATTGGTGGCTACTGATTTAATGAGTCGCGGTATTGATATTCCATTTTTACTTTGCGTGATAAATTATGAATTGCCCCGTTCACCTAAAGATTACATACATCGTATAGGCCGCACAGGCCGTGCTGAATCACCTGGAATGGCAATAAGTTTTATTAATTCAGAAGAGCAACATCATTTTGGTGTAATTCAAAAGAAAATGAAAAAAATAGTGCCGCTTCAATTGGCTGAATAATAAAAGAGCCGGATAGTTTACCCAGCTCTTCTAAAAATTAAACTTATTACCTACGCAAAGAAATTAATCCTTCAGCACTTTATTGATTGATTTTAGTTATAGATTAATCTTGCTTGTGCGGCGATTTAAACCTTGGTCTACCTTCGTTATTTGGTCTACGTGGATTGCTTGATCTATTTCCTTCACCATAAGATTTAGGTTGTGAAGTGCGGTTGCTTGATGCTCCACTCCCACCCTGTTTTGAGGCTGATGGTCTTTGTTGCTGTGATCTTTGATGTTGCTTTGTTGGTTCTTTAACAGGATTGTGAATTTTTAATTCATAAGCATGATTATCATTAACCGGTATTTTTTTACCTATTAATTTTTGTATGTCTCTTAAAAATTCTTTTTCCTCTGCATCGCAAAAAGCAATGGCAATGCCGCTTGCGCCTGCTCTTCCTGTACGACCAATTCTGTGCACATAAGATTCTGGAATGTTTGGCAATTCAAAATTAATGACATGCGTAAGTTCATCAATATCAATACCACGCGCTGCAATATCGGTGGCAACCAAAACACGCGTAAGTTTAGATTTAAAATTATTTAATGCATTTTGACGCGCATTTTGAGATTTGTTTCCATGAATGGCCTGCGCTTGAATGCCTACTTTAATCAACTCTTTAGCTATTTTATCAGAACCATGTTTGGTGCGTGCAAATACCAATGCCCTTTCAATGTTTTTATCTTTTAAAATATCTATCAATAGATTTTTTTTATTGCCTTTATCCACAAAATAAACCACTTGATTTATTTTGTCAACGGTTGAACTTACAGGCGTAACTTCTACTTTTGAAGGATTTACTAAAATTGTGTTCGCCAAAGTTACAATCTCTGGAGGCATTGTTGCTGAGAAAAATAACGATTGACGCTTAGCCGGTAATTTAGCAATGATGCGCTTAACATCATGCACAAAGCCCATGTCAAGCATGCGATCGGCTTCATCTAACACAAAAAATTGTATGGTAGAAATATCCACCAAACGTTGGTTCATTAAATCTATTAAACGACCGGGAGTGGCAATTAATATATCAACCCCAGCTTTTATAGCCTCAACCTGCGAATGTTGATTTACCCCACCAAATATAACACGATATCTTAAAGGTGTATTTCTGCCGTAGTTGGCAAAACTCTCTTCAATTTGAATAGCCAATTCTCTGGTTGGCGTTAATACTAAACCTCTGATAGGTCTTTTGCCTTGCACCTGACTTTTGTCTTGCACCATCAATTGTATCATTGGAATTGCAAAAGCGGCAGTTTTACCAGTGCCAGTTTGTGCACAACCTAATAAATCTTTGCGTGCTAATAATAGTGGTATTGCTTCTTGTTGTATGGGTGTTGGTGTTGTGTAACCTTCTGTTTTTAAAGCCTTCAGAATGGGCTCAATTAAATTTAAATTTTCAAATGTCATTATACTTTTTATAAATTAAAGATCGTCAATAGTTATATAGTGATGTTTCAGCGATCCATTGAAACAGCTACAGCTATACTTGTTAAACTTCTAATTTTTGGGATAATTTGTAATACTCCGAAAGCATTGAGGGAAGAAGATTATTGATTTTACAATAATGCAACAATGAGTAGTTTAATTTGTGTAATATGCCGCGAATATAGGCTTTTATTTTGGATAAAAATTAATTTGTTTTATTCTTGTATGGTGATTCATTAAAATTTCAACTTTATAAATACCAATGAAATATTTTAGTAACAAACATTTTTTAGTGTTAATAGCTTTAGTAACAATTTGTTTTGCGGCCTGTAAAAAAAATCAAGTTTGTACTTGTAACGTAACAGCTATTGGTTATGCCGAGACCTTAAATTATACGTTTACAGAGACTAACAAAAAAGCTAAAGATGCCTGCGATACCTATGAAAAAAATGCAGCATCAAACATTGCCAATAGCGGATTTAGTGCTGTAAATGCTGATTGCACTTTAAAATAAGGCGATTGAATTTTATTTAATTCCTCCACTCCTCCATATCAGGTTCAACAAATATCCATTTTACTTCGGGAGTGGCGCTTCTTATTTCAGCTTCAATTTTGTTGATTAAAATACTTAATTCTAATGTGCTTATGTGTGCATCGCATTTTATTTTAATACACATCAATACTTCACCTGGCCCTTGTTGTATGGTGATACAACTAATGAGCTGATGCACCTGCTTATGACTGGCTATGATTTTATTTAAACCCTCTAATATAGCTTCATTAGCGCTTTCCCCAATCAATAAAGATTTTACTTCAATGGCTAAAAATATAGCCACTAAAATTAATACCACACCTATGGCTATAGAACCGTAAGCATCATAAATTGCATTGCCCGTATAATAGGAAAGTAACATTGCCAAAATTGCAAAAACTAAACCGAAAACAGCCGCTGAATTTTCACCAAAAACCACCACTAAATCGCTGTCTTTTGTAGCTCTTAAATATTCAAAAAAACGATGTTTACCCTTTCTTGTATTAATTTCTTTGATGTTGGAAATCATAGCATAACTCTCCAAGATGATTGAAAACACAAGCACTCCAATACCCCAAGCCATATGCTCAATAGGTTGGGGATGTGAAAGTTTATGAAAACCCTCGTAAATGGAAAACATTCCACCAATTGAAAATAGCAACATGGCTACCATAAACGACCAAAAATAAACAGCCCTGCCATAGCCAAGTGGATGCTTATCATCGGCCAATTTATTGCCCTGTTTTACACCAACCAGCAGTAATAATTGATTAGCACAATCTGCAAAAGAATGAATGGCTTCGGCTAACATTGAACCTGCACCTGTTATAAATGCTGCAAAAGCTTTGGATACGGCAATTAATAAATTGATGATTAAACTTTGTATAATATGCGTTGTGACGCTATTAGCGCGTTGGGACATTTTTTTTTGTTGAGCTGCAAAAATACTAGTATTTTTTACTTAAATTTATTTGATTTCATTAATTGCAATCCTTTTTCTTCCTAAATTTATGCACTTTGAGTTTATTATTGATTCTTTATGATTCAAACTTTTTAGTAACTTTCTTACTTAAAATAAATGATGAAAATAAAATTTAAAATAGGCGCATTGTTATTTGTTCCTCTTTTTATTGCCGCAATTATTGCTTTTAATTGCCAATCCAATTCATTTGATGAAACTATACTTGCTTATGAAGTTGATTTGAAAAAACAAGCGCTACATTTATTTTGGAAAGATAACAATGATAAGCCTTTAAGAAGTATCCAAAATTTAAAAAACTTTGTTGAAAGTAAACAGCAAACTTTATTATTTGCCATGAATGCAGGCATGTATAAAAGTGATTTTACTCCGCAAGGACTTTATATAGAAAATAATAAAACCCTAGCTAATATAGATATAGGAAGTGGTGATGGTAACTTCTATTTAAAACCGAATGGTGTTTTTTATATTACCAATAAAAAGATGGCGATTGTTTGTAAAACAAATGATTTTGTGGCACAAAAAGATATAAAATATGCAACGCAATCGGGGCCAATTTTATTAGAGAATGGAATTATTAATCCGGCATTTAAAGAAGGTTCGGTTAATTTAAACATCAGAAATGGTGTTGGCATTTTACCTAACAACCATGTTTTATTTGCAATGTCAAAAAAGGAAATAAACTTTTACGATTTCGCTAAATTCTTTCAAATTAAAGGTTGTAAAAATGCGCTCTATTTAGATGGATTTGTTTCTAGAACTTATTTGCCAGAGAAAGATTGGAAACAAACCGATGGTAATTTTGGCGTAATGATTGGGCTCGTAAAATAAATAATTCAACGTTTATTATAGCTTTTAAATTTTTGATTAATGAACTAAAATGATGGGCATTATTTTTTGAACACAGTCAAAACGTATTGTATTTTTTGAAAAATGCTGCTGTTTTAGAACGCTAAATCATTGTCATCACAATCAATTTATTAGCTTTGCAAAGTTTAAAACCTTTTAAGAAATGAATAAGATTCTAATTGCAAACAGAGGAGAAATCGCATTAAGGGTGATGAGAAGTTGCCGCGAAATGGGTATTAAAACTGTAGCTGTATATAGTGAAGCAGATAGAAATTCACCACATGTAAAATATGCCGATGAGGCTATTTGCATTGGCCCTCCAGCTTCGTCTCAAAGTTATTTAGATGGTAAAAAAATTATTGACGTTTGTAAAAAATTAGGTGTTGATGGCATACATCCTGGTTATGGATTTTTATCAGAAAACGCCAATTTTGCTGCTATGGTGAAGGATGCTGGACTTATATTTATAGGACCTTCGGCTGAATCTATGAACATAATGGGTGATAAATTAAGCGCAAAAGCTGCAGCAAAAAAATACAATATACCAATGGTGCCCGGTACCGATGGTGCTATAGATGATATTGAAGTAGCTAAAAAAACAGCTATAGCCGTGGGATTCCCTATCCTAGTAAAAGCTTCGGCAGGTGGCGGCGGTAAAGGCATGCGCATTGTTGAACGTGTTGAAGATTTTGAAGAGCAAATGCAATTGGCCGTGAGTGAAGCAGTTTCTGCCTTTGGCAATGGTGCTGTTTTTATTGAAAGATATGTTGCTGGTCCTCGACACATTGAAATACAAGTATTAGGCGATACACATGGAAATATTGTGTATCTTTTTGAACGTGAATGTTCGGTGCAAAGAAGACATCAAAAAGTAATTGAAGAAGCACCTTCATGTGTGCTTACGCCTGAAATTAGAAAGGCAATGGGCGAATGCGCCGTGAATGTTGCTAAGGCTTGCGATTATGTTGGTGTGGGTACTGTAGAGTTTTTACTCGATGAAAATAAGAATTTTTATTTCTTAGAAATGAATACGCGTTTGCAAGTAGAGCATCCTGTAACAGAACAAATCACAGGATTGGATTTAGTAAAAGAGCAGATTAAAGTGGCTCGTGGCGAAAAATTAAGCTTTACACAAGAAGATTTAAAAATTAACGGGCATAGCATTGAAGTGCGCGTGTACGCCGAAGATCCATTGAATAATTTCTTGCCAGATATTGGTACCCTTCACACCTATAAAACACCGCAAGGATTGGGTGTTCGTGTTGATGATGGATTTGAAGAAGGAATGCAAATACCTATTTATTATGACCCAATGATTGCCAAATTGATAACTTTCGGTAAAGATCGCGAAGAAGCCAGAATGCGTATGATTAGAGCAATTAATGATTACCATATTTCAGGTGTTGAAACCACTTTGCCATTTTGTAACTTTGTGATGCAGCATGATGCTTTTATCTCAGGCAATTTTGATACTCACTTTGTAAAACAATATTTCAATCCAGACAGTATAAAACCTTTAATGACAGAAGAAGATCAACAAATTGCTGCAATAGCTGCAAGTATTGCTTTTCAAGAACATAAAATGGAATCGGTATTGGTCGAAACTGAGCAACAAAACAGCAGTTGGAAACAAAATCGCAAAACCTACATGAAAGGTTAAGTTTCCTTTAACAACACTAAAATTAATAGTTTGGAGTTAATAGCTTAAAACAAGTAACTTCAATAAACAATATAATTACTTTAGCTTAGGTGATAAAAATAACTGTAATCATAGTTAACTATAATGTAACATACTTTTTGGAGCAGTGTTTACATTCAGTTAAAAAAGCCCTGCATCATGTGCAAGGTGAAGTGATTGTGGTTGATAACAATTCAGTTGACGGATCTGTAGCTATGGTGCAGCAAAAGTTCCCTGAGTTTGTTATGATTGCCAACAAACAAAATACAGGCTTCTCGTTTGCCAACAACCAAGCCTTAAAAATTGCCAAAGGTGAATATTGCTTGCTTCTAAACCCCGATACAGTGGTTGAAGAAGATACTTTTGTAAAAGTTGTTGAGTTCATGGATAAGCATCCAAACGCAGGTGGTTTAGGTGTTAAAATGATTGATGGGAAAGGGAATTTTTTACCTGAATCGAAGCGTGGTTTGCCTACTCCAACTGTCGCATTTTGCAAAATATTTGGACTCTCTTTTTTATTCCCAAAAAGTAAAATGTTTGGTAAATATCATTTGGGTTATCTCGACAAAGAACATACACATGAAGTTGAGATATTATCTGGTGCCTTTATGTTAATGCGCAAAAGTGTTTTAGATAAGGTGGGCTTGCTCGATGAAGCTTTTTTTATGTATGGAGAAGATATTGATTTAAGCTACCGTATTATTAAAGGTGGATTTAAAAATTATTACTTCCCAGGCACAAGTATCATACATTATAAAGGTGAAAGTACTAAGAAAAGCAGTGTAAATTATGTCTTTGTATTTTATAAAGCAATGGTCATTTTTGCGCGCAAACATTTTAGCGATAAGCATGCTAATATGTTTTCTTTGCTCATTAACATTGCTATTTATTTGCGCGCTGGCGCAGCTATTGCCACACGCTTTATCAAAAGATTATTGTTGCCAGGTATTGAAGCAACTTTGATTTATACAGCACTTTATTTATTGGTGAACTATTGGGAAAAAAATGTAAAATATATTGAAGGTGGAAACTATCCAGATGCTTTACTTGAGATCATTATTCCTTTTTATTTGCTCATTTGGTTGTTGGCTGTTTGGATTTCGGGAGGCTATGATAAACCCATAAAGTTGGTAAAAATTATTAAAGGTTTTGGTATTGGTACAGCACTCATATTGGTGGCCTATGCCTTAATTCCAGAAGCATTCCGATTTTCAAGGGCCTTAATTTTATTAGGTGCCGCAGCTGCAATTGGCATTACTTTAACCTTAAGATTTATTCTGCATGGCTTAAAAATAAATGGCTATACTTTGGGAAATGCACAATATAAAAGGTTTTTGATTGCAGGTAATTATGAGGAATCGAAAAGAGTAGCTGAGTTACTAGAAAAAACAAGTATTGTCCCTTCTTCTATTTTATTTTTAAGTGTTGAGGAAGATTGGGAAAAACATCCCGACTACTTTACAGGAAGCCTTTCACAGTTAGAAGAAAGCATCATGATTCATAAAATTGATGAAATTATTTTTTGTGCTAAAGATTTAAGTTCTCAAAGAATTATTGAATTGATGAGTCGCTTGGTGCAAACCAATGTTGATTTTAAAATAGCACCGCCAGAAAGCTTATTTTTAGTTGGCAGCAATAGTATTGATAGTGCAGGCGATTTGTATGTGATAGACATTAATTCAATAGCCAAACCAGAAAACAAGCGTAGCAAAAGGCTGTTTGATATTTTTACCTCATTGTTAATGCTTTCAATGTTTCCAATACTCTTGATGTTTGTAGCTCAAAAGAAAGGCTTAATAAAAAATATTTTCAGCGTGTTGTTTGGACTAAAATCTTGGGTGGGCTATAATGCGCTGCAGCATCAAGATGAGCCTGTGCTAAAGCCCTTACCCGTAATTAAAAAAGGTGTTTTAACGCCAGCAGATGGCATTAAAGTTAAAACCAATAACAGCAATATTAATAAGTTAAACTTGTTATACAGTAAAGATTATACTGTTTGGCAAGATTTAAAAATTATTGTAGTTGCATTCAAAAAATTGGGTGGTATTGCATAAGCAAAAGACAGCAAGCCAACTGAACTTCATGTTGCTCTTTTTAATTTGTTGAGTCACCTTTTTCTTAAACTATACCTCGCTCCTTTTAATGACAATAATGCTTTGCAGCTTCAAGAAGTTGGTTATTTCGTATCAAAACTCCAACCGTAAACTGCAGGGTTTTTTCCATCCATTGGTCTAATATAGCTGCTTAATTGCCCTCTGTGATGAATGACATCAAAAAGGAAAAACCAAAGCATGCCATTTCTAGGCATTGTTAAAAGTGGATTGCCCGAAAGAAGCAGTTCAACATTGATGTTTTCAAAAGCATCTTCACTCATTGTGTCAACAACTTTTATTGCTTTTTCCCAATAATCAGCGAGCGTTTTTGCTCCTTCTTTACTTTCCTTGAAGGGCATTACGAGGCATTCATCACATTTTTCTTCAGTTAAAATTACATTAAAATCAAATGCATGAGCAATAATGTGCTCTGCAATTTCATAGGCACTCCTGCTATTCGGGTGAGGTCTATAATTAAGATTTTCATTTGGTAAAGCTTCTATAACAGCAACTGTTGCCGCTAGTTCATTTACAAGACAAGTTTTAAAAAATGCTCTATTTGTCATAATTTTTAAAATTAAATTTCCTACTCATAAGGCCTTTCGGAATGCGCCCCGTTTTTAAAGTGTTTGCTGGTCTCCACTTTTTATAATTTTCTTATCCTTTTCAATGGGCCTTTTAAAAGACCATCCTTATTTTTAAAATTGTACTTAACTTCTCACTCTGCTATAGCTCTAAAACCAAATTGCGAATTATAAAATGTATAATCACCCATCCAGTCTCATTGAATTCACGCTTAAGCCATACTTTCTTTTTCCAAGGCAATGTAGCAAAAAAAAATGATAATGCAAGATAATCTGCTTCTAATCAGTAGTTCAGTAGACTCAAATTAAATCTTAATAAATTTAAATTAATCTTTATAAATTTCCTTTCTATTCGCCAATAGCGTATTAAACATCAAACTTGCAATCGTCATAGGCCCAACTCCACCTGGCACTGGCGTAATATAACTGCATTTTTCTGCAATGTCATCAAAGTCGGCATCGCCAGCAAGCTTAAAGCCACTTTTGGTGCTTGAAGATTCAACCCTGCTAATACCAACATCAATCACAACAACACCTTCTTTAATCATTTCCTTTTTTAAAAAATAAGGTTTTCCTAAGGCCACAATAATGATATCGGCTTGTTGTGTATAATGTGATAAATTTTGTGTGCGACTGTGGCAAAGTGTTACCGTGCAGTTTCCTGGATTGCTGTTTCTTGCTAATAAAATGCTCATTGGAGAGCCAACAATATGGCTGCGGCCAATCACTACGCAATGTTTACCCGCTGTGTCTATTTCATAGGCTTCTAATAATTTTACAATGCCAAAAGGTGTTGCAGGCAAGTATGATGGCAAGTTCAAAACCATTCTTCCTAAATTGGTGGGATGAAATCCATCAACATCCTTTTGTGGTAAAATAGCCTGCGTTACCTTGTTTTCATTGATTTGCTTTGGCAGCGGCAATTGCACAATAAAGCCATCAATTTCTGTATTGTCATTTAATTTTTGAATGGCTGCTAATAATTCAATTTCTGAAATACTTTCATCTAGTTTAACTAAAGTAGAGCCAAAACCTACTTGCTCACAGGCTTTTACTTTTGCATTCACATAAGTTTGACTGGCAGGATTATTACCAACCAATACAGCTGCTAAATGTGGCACCTTCCCTCCTGCCGATTTAATTTTATCAACTTCAATTTTTAATGATTGATATATTTCTTCTGAAACCTTTCTTCCATCTATCAATTTCATGCTAATAATTTTAATAATATTAATTTATTGTTTAATAAAAACCTTATACACCATACTCTTTGGTAATTTTATTCAACCACTTCATCATCAATAAAATAATGATGGATGTGGCTAAGGCTAAAACTAAATTTACTAAAAAGAAATTACCTTTATGTGCGTATCCATCCCACATGCTGGCCAATACACCGCTCAACTTGTTTCCTATTGAAGTTGATAAAAACCAACCTCCCATCATTAATGCAGTTAATCTTGGCGGTGCTAATTTAGATACTAAAGAAAGTGCCATTGGACTTAAGCATAACTCTCCTACTGTTATTACGCCATAAGCGCCTATCAACCAAAGCATGCTGCTTTTTTCCATACCATTATAACATGCATAGGTAGCGCCTACCATTACTAAAGTTGATAAGGCGGTAATAAACAAACCGTAAAATATTTTCCAAGGTGTGCCTGGTTCTCTATTTCTTCTTTTTAAGAATGCAAAAAATCCAACCACGATAGGCGTTAAAAGGATGACCCAAAAGGGATTGATACTTTGACCTAATTCAGTAGAAACTAATTTTACGCTTTCACCGGCTGCTGGTAACTTTTCTTTTGGGATATTTTTAAAATAGATGGGGTAATCCCATGTTTTTATTGCTTTATCATTGGCATCTCGAGCTACTTTAAATTGTGCATCAACCAAGGGCACCGAATCTTTTGAGTAGGTAACTTCTTGAACCATGCCTAAAGCTGCAGCAGGTGCAACCAATGAGGGTGTAATTTCCCTATCAGTATAACTCTCTGCCCAAGTTGTAAGCGCTGTGCCGTTTTGTTTAAAGATGGCCCAAAAAATAATGGCTACTGCAAAAACAGATAACAAGGCTGCTATTGGTTTGCGATCTGCGACATCACTTCTTAACATAATGTTTACATAGTAGCCAGCCACAGGCAATGCTCCAAGTATAAAAGCATCGGTACTATCGCTTCCAAAAATATTATCGGGTATAATCCATCCAATATAACCAGCAACAATCATTGGTAAAATAGTAACCCCAAGTATTTTAGAAACCGGCATATCTTCAGGTTTTGTGGGCTTTATGATATCGGCATGTTTAAAGTGTTTATTGCCTGTCCAAAATATAATAACACCTAAAAACATTCCTATACCGGCAGCCATAAAAGCGGCCCCCCAACTGAATGAATTTCTTAAATACGAACCAAAAAAATTACAAATAAAAGCGCCAATATTAATCCCCATATAAAAAATATTGTAGCCCGAATCTTTCAGATGTTTGTAATCAGGGTGATTATATACATTTCCTAAAATGGTTGAGATATTTGGTTTAAAGAAGCCATTACCAATGCATATTAAAAACAAGGAGGTGTAAAATGCAGTCATGCCAGGTAAAGCCAAACCACAGTATCCTATTCCCATTAAAATCCCCCCAATGGTAATGGATGTTCTATAGCCAAGTACCCTATCTGCCAATAAACCACCAATAAATGGAGTAAGATAAACCAATGCAATGAAGGTTCCAAAGATATCACTGGCTTGTTTTTTATCCATGCCCATACCACCCTTTTGTGTATCTGTCATGTACAAAAAGAAAATGCCCAGCATAAGATAAAAACCAAATCGTTCCCACATTTCAGACATGAACAGGTATGGCAATGCTTTGGGGTGTTTTTTATTCATTTTAAAATCTGAAATTTATTAATAACAATGATAATTGTTTTCAAATGTATTATTTAATTTAAAAGATGCCCTCAATACGCATTGTTTTTTTTGAAATAATAGAAAATTTAATCTGCTTTTAAAAAATGTGTCATACCCAAATTGATCATTAAAAAGCCTCAAATGGTTGAACCATTGAATTGTTGAGGCCAATCATTCCCATCAAATTTTTCTACCATTGCCCCCAAATTGGCGATGAGTTAAACTGAGTTACCTTGGTTTATAATGATTTGAATTAAAATTGTTAAAGCTATTTGGCAATGCTAATGCAGAATTTAGGTTTAATTGATTGGTACTACTTACCAATAAACTAAAAAGATATAAAATATGCTTTTAATATTTAGAACTACCATTTAAAAACTTACTTTTGCTCATAATTCAAAATTCAGTCAATGACAAAAAAGAAAAAAGCAGTTGACAACGCTGCCATTTTAGCAGATATCGTAGTAAAGGGTATACAAGAAAAGAAAGGAAGTAACATTTTGGTAATGGATATGCGCGGTTTAACACATTCGGTTACAGATTTTATGGTGATCGCCAGCGCAGAATCAACCACACAAGTTGCAGCAATAGCAGATTCAGTAGAGGATGAAGTTAGAAAAGAACTTGACGAAAATCCTTGGCATACCGAAGGTTATCAAAATTCGCTTTGGGTATTATTGGATTATGTAAACGTT
Organism: Chitinophaga pinensis; assembly: GCA_945872355.1. Classification (GTDB taxonomy): domain Bacteria; phylum Bacteroidota; class Bacteroidia; order UBA4408; family UBA4408; genus CAIKXD01. The sequence continues at coordinate 738 of CAMBZU010000023.1, read as the reverse complement.
GTGGTGCATATATTTCAACCCGAAGTTAGAGAATATTATCAAATTGAAAAGCTATGGGCAGATGCCGAATGCAAATGGATTAACGACTAAGTGACACAAAAACAAACCTTTTGATGATTGGTATGTTATTTGAAAACCAGCACTTCGTTATAAAAAAATATCTTAAAAACCTTATATGTCTGAACAAGAAAAAGATAAGAAATCAATTAAAAATAAACTTCCTAAAAAACCACAATTACCAAAAAACGGTTTCAATTTTTATTGGATATATGTAGTTATAGTTGTTATTGTTTTAGGTCTTAATTTTTTAGATTTTAATGCAGTTTCTAGAGAAATTGATTTTAGGAAATTTAGCACCATCATACAACAAACTGATGATATTGATAAATTAATTGTTGTAAACAAAGAGCAGTGTGAAGTATATCTTAAACCAAGTGCCTTAGAAAAACCAGCTTACAAAGAGGTTGCTAAAAAATCAATAGGAAATGCAAAGAATTATGGGCCGCACTATTATTTTAATATTGGCTCCGATGATTCTTTTAGAAAAGATTTAGAAGAAGCTCAAAAAAATAAAGATGATAATACCAAGTTAATTCCAAAGTATGAAACGCGCAAAAATTGGGGTGGCGATATCTTAGGTTGGATTCTTCCAATTGTTATCATGATTGGCATTTGGATTTTTATCATGAAAAGAATGAGTGGTGGTGGCGGTCCGGGTGGGCAAATTTTCAATATTGG
>CAMBZU010000022.1 GCA_945872355.1 Chitinophaga pinensis | reverse complement strand
GTTGAACATAAAGTGATAATTCCGTTGCTTCCTGCATTAGCTGCTGGATTAACGGTTACGGTTACAGTCGCAGTTGCATTTACACAAGGTGCTACGCCGGTGACAGTATATGTATAAACACCTGCAGCGCTGGTTCCTGGAATGAAAGTGCCTAAGTTACCGCCGCCTAAAACGGATGGACCGCTCCATGTGCCTGTGGATTGTGGAGCTCCTAAGAGTGATGCAAATAAATTTACAGCTGCGCCAGTTGAACATAAAGTGATGTTTACATCGCTTCCTGCATTAGGCGCTGCATTTATAACAATACTAAAAGTAGCAGTAACCTGCGGGCATCCACCAGCAGCGGCAATTGTATTAGTAATTGTGTAGGGACCTGCAGGAGTTGTAGCTAAATTAATCTCTCCTGTACTAGTATTCACAAAATTCAAACCAACTGGGGTTGATGAAAATACACCTGCCACACCACCGCCAGTGAAGGTTGGAAAGGGGTTAGTTCCATTATTACATATTGGAGTTGGATAGGTAAATGTTGCAATTGGAGGTGTTAAAATTGTAACAACAGCATTGCCTATTGCTGATTGACTGCAAATAGGCGGGCCTGGTAATGAAACGCTAACTAAAGCATATGTAGTATTAATTGCGAGATTGCCAGTTGCCAATGTTGCGCTTCCTGCACCATTAAGCAATATGGTTTGGTTAGCACCGCCATTGATAGTGTAAGTTATTGTTGCATTTGGCGTACCTGTAAAAGTTATTGTTGTTCCCGTTCCGCCACAAATTGATGCAGTGCCTGCTATTGATGCGGTGGGCAAAGGATTTATGGTTAAAGCAAAAGTACTAACAAGTGTGTAGGTGTCTCCAACATTAATTGTTGCACTGCCATCGGCATCGCAATAGGTATATGCGCTAACAGTTTGAGTAATTGGCGATGCAGTTAAATTAATGCCATTAGGCAATGTATTGTTTGGCAATACTGTACCTGCCACAGGCATTACGCTTGAATAAACAATGCAAGAAGTATTGCCGGCTGCCACAGCGCTCTGCCAAGTTATAAGTGGCGTTAAAGCGGCCCCACTGCAAATAGTTGTAGCCCCATCCGGCACCAAATTAGACGAACAGCAGCTGAATGGCAAAAAAGGACTGAAGGTGCAAATTGCTGGTGTTGGCGCTTGATCAGCAAAAGAAGCATTTATGGTTGATGAAATTTGGGCTGTCCATCTAAAATTGGCTAATGAACCGCAAATTCCATTTGGTAAAAAAGTTGTAAATGGTGGTGGCACTGTGGCCGAGAAAGCATTTGGGTAAATATAAACTTGAATTGTACTATTTTGATTGTATCCATTTGGTATAGCGGCTAAATTTAAGTTTATGGTGTTGTTTACGAGGGCTGGGTTATACCAAACATCAGAAACAATTGACCCATCAACAATTATAGTAACCCAATAACTATTAAGGTTTGCATTTTGGTAGCAATAATTATTGATGTTGAGCGTAAAATTTAAGGAAGTTGCATTGCCACCTACAGCATTTGGAGGAATGGTTAAAAGGGCAGCGTTGTTTATTCCCCCAAAGGGAGAGCTAGCTGCAATCACATTTGTTTGAGCAAAACTTTGATTATAAACTATTGGGACCTGCGGCCCCCCTGTTGAGCAACAATTAGGTCCGCCTAAAATACCATTATAGGCTACAGTGAATGTTTCATTTCCACCAGTGCATGCTGGTGCAGATAATGTTGCGGGGTTGGGTGAAACTGTAAAAATACTTCCAATATTAGCGGCCACACAATCATTTTGAGGAGTCATTGACCAAGTACAAGTCGTAGGGTTGAAGTCAATACTCACTAGGTCAGCTGCTGATGTTGGAATACTAGGATACACAGTTACATTTTTTGTACCCGATGAAATAATTGCTCCTGTTGATTGGCAGGTGATGGTAAATGGAAGATTGATATTGATGGTGTTGCAAAAATTTGCATTTTGAAGTGTTAATGGCACATGAAAATTATTACATCCGGTTACTGTTGAAGATACCGGACCAGTTGGGGTATTGATGGTAATGGTAGCAGGAGATATGGCAATATTAGCTCCAAAAATAGTGCTACTATTAAACCAATTTCCTGGCCCTGAAATTGGACCACCAATTGTAACACCATTTTGAACAATACTTATAGTTCCATTCGGATCAAAACCATCACCATAAATATCAAAAACATTCAAGGTAAAAATAGTTCCATAAGTTGCAGGGTTCAATGGACCAACACTAAAATTTATTGGTGTATTGACTCCAAAGATACCAGGCCCACCAGCTGCCACAATAGTATTAGTTAAATTACTAACTACATTCCACGTTATTTCATCTCCGAAAGGTGACCCAAAGTTCCCAACCACATTAAAGCTAATCGTACCATTACAGGATGTATTAGCCACATCAAAATAATACACCTGACCTGCACAGGCATTATTGGGACTTGTAGATGTGGAGGAATATCCCGGACAGTTTAAACCCCCTGATGCACAGGAAGCAGGTGCATTATAGGATTGTGTAAATGCACAAGACGGATCAGCAGAAAATGTTGCGGTAACATTGCAATTACCTCCAGTGGCAACAATTCCGGGTATGCTGTAATTAATAGGGGAAACAAATGGAGCATTTAGGGTAACACTTCCACCACAACTTGTTGTAACCTGCATTGTTCCGGAGGTTGGAGGATTTGCCACAACAACTTGACCAGTGAGGGTATATGTACCTGTAGCAGGAACGCAGGCAGTGGGCGTGGCCGTAATATCAGTAATATTACATAAAAGACCACAGTTGGTTGTTGCTGTTGAACCTCCACCGCTACTAAATGATATTGTACCAGGCTGATTTGAGAAATTAGTTAACAACAAAATATAAAACTGGCCCGCAGTTGCGCCTACAATGTTAGCCTGCTCTGTAAAAGCAGGAGAATAACTGCAATCAATACTCGGTGCTGTTCCATTTGCTAATGCCAAACAGCCATTATTTAAAGTGGTGAAAGGTCCCCACAAATCAAAATCCACATCAATGCCAAAACCAAAGGCATCAGATTGAGAAATATTAATATTTAAGTTCCCAGGATTGGCGATTTGCATATAATACCACACAGGATTTGGAGATGAAAATAAACAATCTATTGGACCCAAATCTGGTTGATCTGTATTATTTGGAAAAACATATGAAGTACCCGTGCAAAAGGGCGAAGCAGTTCCGCAATCATTTCCTGTAGAAGGAGGAGCCGATGAACACGTGATTGTGGCAGCCCAACCTGATAAGAAAACAGAATTATCAGATTCAAATACAAAAGTAATACACCCACCTAATGAGCTAATAATTGTTCCTGGCCCCGTTGTTCCTGAATAACTTCCAATTAAAGGCGCTGCTGTATTTGGACCATTATACACATCTAAATTATCAAATAAAAATTCAGTGTTAAACGATGTAAAATTGAATGAAATGTATTGCCCAGGAGGAGCGCAAAATGCGGCAGTAAAAAATTGATTATTTCCATAATTTCCCGCAGGCCCTCCACTATCATAAAAATTACCCCCACAAGCTGTTGTAACTGTTCCTAAATTGCCCATATTAATATTTTGAGCACTTGCAATTTGTTGCAAGCAAAATATCTCTAATACTAATATGAATACTATTTTTTTCAACTTATTTATTTGATCAATTTTTCTTTAATCACACCATTTTCACTGATTACGAATTCAACAGGAATTTGCTTTTGCCCATCCTTAATATTTTGAGGTCGAATTCTCCTGCCATATAACTGCATTAATTCATTGGCAGCATATAATTCAACAGTTCCTGCACCGTTTTCAAATGCTATTGTTCTTCTTTGATTTACCAAACGAAAATTTTCTATTCTTATGAATTCGTTTAGAGCGCTGGTATAGGTATTGGTTTGACTTTTAAAATTGTCATTTAAATGTAGTTCGAAATTAACTTTTCCATTGCTGGCCAAATTTTTATTTGCTACCCTGTTTTTAATTTGTGGGGCTTGAAGTGTATTTTGCTCTGAAAAACCAGAAAAAGATCTTTCATTAACTTTTATGTTGTTGGGATCTACATTATTTTTATGCTGTTTCGACTTTCCTAAGGTATCAACTTTACCGCCACTCATCTGATATTTTGCTTTCCTAGCATCAACTTGAGCAATTAATGTATTTGTATGACCAATTATTAATAGATAAAGATTAAAAATAAAAAAGATGCTAATAATTTTTTGCAGCACAGGAGTTATTATTCTAATTTTGAATTAATTTATTGTTTCAAACTTAACACAATTTTAACAAACCCCAAAAAAAAATAATTTTAAAAGTATACAAATCAAATAAATATCGATAAATACAGATATTAAATCTTTTAATTAAACTATTTTATAGACACATATTTTAACTAGGCTATCAATTTTTGACTTTATTAACGGTTCTGTGTGATTAAAAAATAAAGAGAAAAGGATAAGTCTGTTTTAACAGCCGAATACTATTGGCGTAAATTGGAGTTTATAATTAGCCTTCGCGCTGAAAAAACCTACTATCTAGACAAAAAAATGAAAAATCCTTTAGCCCATATATTACCAAAAGCAAATATAGTTTTTGTAATTGATTGGTATCATCGCCAAACATGGTTTTTGTAGGCTCAAACACACTGGCAGCGTTCCAAAAAAAGTTACCAAGCACAACAATGTAAACTAAATGAAAGGGTGGCGAGGATGCCAACCTTGGACAAATGCAAGGGTGGCGGGGACGCCAACCTTGGACAAAGCGTTTATTATTATGTGCAAAATAGTTGTATTTGGTAAAAAAAAATTAAATTTGCACAATTGTTAGCAGATTTACAGAGGCATTAGCGGGATCGGTTTATAATTTCGGAGAAGAAAAGATGTGATTTTAATTTACGAAACTGAGATTTTTGATCAAAAAAGATTTATTCAATTAGTAGCTATTGAATGCAATTAAATGTTAATTTGGCGCCTTTATAAAATGAATTTGCTCCTATTTTAAAAACCAGAACAAACAAAATAATTCTATAAACAATTAAATAAATAAATATGAAAAATAAATTATCTTTTATCTTGATGCTTGCATTTGTTATTTTTACAACCAAAGCGGCTTTATCTGCAGAAATAAGCGGTTTAAACAATTACAAATTAGATGATTCTGCTGTTGAACAAATGTTTGAGACCTCAGATGATGTAACATTTAGCCAAGCAGTTTTAGGTTTTTCATCAACTTCTGATCAGAAAGTAAAAGGAGAAAACACGCAAATGATTGCAGGAATAGTTGCTTTGGCTTCTTTTATTACAGGAGTTGGTGTTTTAGTTCCAATTCATCGTTTAATACTTGGTACAGATAACCAAGCGGCAAAAATAATTGCGTTGTATTGTGTTACCATAAGCGGATGTGGTTTTCTACTTTTAGTGGATGGTATTTTGTTATTGATGGATAGCAGTGGAGACAAATACATCGAAAATTCGAAATTTCTTATGTGGAGATAGTTGTTTGCCCTTGCATTGTTGATGCAAACAGCCTTTATTTGTGATTGCCCTAATTTATTGATTAATGCTGAAGGAGATCCTTCTTAGGCAAATAATATAGTGCTATCAATCTTGAAATAGATAAAGATGAGTAATTATGCCGCATATTTTATAGCATAATTACTCATTTCTTGCATTTTAGATGCAATTGCGCGGCAAGTAGTCCTGCAAGCCAAAGTATTCCAAATATCCATTGTAATTCTTTCATCTCCTCCTTTTGATACTGATTGTATTACATCTAATATGTTAATACAAATTTATAAGTTTAACCATTTACCTCTTATTTTGAAAAATTGCACTTTTATCTCTAAATTAGTGATACATATTACTTTTACGGCCGTTAATTAATATTTTACAATTTACTAATTTACATATTAATTCCTTTGATGCTCCGATTCTGCCTAATTGCTCTGGCTTTATTGATGTTTTCTAAAAACTAAAATCACTGCATGCCTTAGGATGTGAAAACACTTTATATTGTTTTGATTATGGCTTGTGTGAACAACCTGAGCTTGATGAACATTGTAAAAAAGGGCATTATTATAGAGGCAACCTAAGCTTAATTAAAATGCTGAGTTCGCTTCCCTAAATTTTAAACATAAGAAGTAGTGATAAATTAATAGACAATTTGTTATACCGATGTGAAATAAGTAATGACCCAAATTTGTTTCACGGCATTCGTCCCAAACTTTTTTCTGATCGGCACATACCAAATGCAATACCGATTATACAAAACAAATAGTCCAATTTTATTTGATGGTTTACATTCATATACATTATTTAACTGATGCTCGATTAAAAAACAGGATTTAAATGATAATAACACAAGATTGAGCACAATTATTATTTCAATTTAGCCGTTTTTACTCATGGCCTTTGGTATGCCTCAAAGCTAATAATAATAAGGCTTACAGATACTTTTAACACCACAAATGACTATTAACCCCTAAAAGCTAAAAAAAATATTTATCAAACAAATTAATAATCCACCCTAATGGCAATATTAATCAGAAAAAAATGTTTAAAAATATAAACTTTAAAAACAATATAATTTAACCTTTGTTTTTACTTTTGAAAAAAAAAATAAAAATGATGAAAGTAAATTTATTTAGACTATTACTCAGTTTTGTACTCTTAATGGGTCAATATTTTGCCTCTGCTCAATGCACAATTCCAAGTGCTGGATGTAGTGGATACACCGTACAAGTATCCATAACGCCAACTACAATAGTAACAAGTTCAATGACATGTCCTTGGGGGTATAACTACAACGTTACTTTCAATTATTCTATTACTGTTTCAGGATCCAACAATTGTTGGAATGGGACTATTGGTATTCAACCACAAATATTTTGCAATAGTCAAAACAACGGTTATTATACAATAAATGTGCCTGCACCCACAGTTGGAATTCCCTCCACCAATACGTACACAGGAACATTAACCACTACAACAAATCCATATAATTCAAACACCGATTGTGCCTCTGCAACCCCGCTCAGCTTGAATTGCAACAGCACCGATATTTCAATTTATGGGCCCGGAATTATCGCCACCACTGTTAGTTGTACAGCGGCTATAAATACCTTAAGCACAGGGATAATATCAGGTTCACCATTATGCGCAGGTGCTGCTATAAGTGTTCCCTTCACTGCAACAGGAACTTTTACCGGTGGCAATGTATTTACAGCTCAATTAAGCAATGCAAGTGGCAGTTTTGCCAGTCCAACAAATATTGGCACTTTAACATCTACCTCAAGTGGAACAATTTCAGCTATAATTCCAGGAGTTACTTCTACAGGTTCGGACTATAGAATTAGAGTAATTAGCAGTACGCCAAGCATTACAGGTACCAACAATGGGAGCAATTTATCTATCAACGCAAGTGTTACACCCGCAGTGGCTATTGCACTAACAACTGGAACAAACCCAGCTTGCAATGGTAGTTCAGCAACATTTACCGCTACAGCAACCAATGGTGGCACTGCTCCAAATTATAGCTTTAGAATAAACGGCATATCAGTGCAAAACTCTTCATCCAACACCTATACCACAACCAGCTTGGTAAATGGTGCTATAGTAGATGTTATTTTAACAAGTAATGCTAATTGTGCTGCACCTTTAACTGCAACAAGTACAGGAATTACTATGACTATAAATCCTATTCCTACAACAACCGTTAGTATCAGCAGTACACAAATCAATTTATGTACAAGTGGATTACTTTTTACCAGTTCGATAAGCAATGGTGGCTCCAGTCCTTCTTACCAATGGAAACGTAATGGTAGTAATATTTTGGGTGCAAATAGCGCTACTTATAATGCAACCAATTTATTGAATGGCGATGTTATTACTTGCCTCTTAACATCAAATGCTACTTGCGCCAGTCCTGCGTTATCAACATCCAATAGCATCACCGTAAACTTAACAGGTGCAACAACTACTTGGTTAGGGTTTACCAGCGATTGGAGCGTAGGCTCACCAATCAATTGGAGCAATGGATACCCATCAAGTAATGTAACAGCCATTATTCCTTCTGGCACACCAAATAATCCACAAATCAACGATATTGTAGAATGTTACAATGTTGAAATACAAGCAGGAGCAAGTTTAACCATAAACGCAGTAAATCAACTCAACGTATATGGAAAATTTACTAATAACGGAACATTTAATGCGGGCACTGGTAAAGTTCAATTTTTAAGTTGTAGCGGAAGTACAGCGCAATCGCACCAAATTACAAGTACAAATGGAAGGATAAGCACGTTCTTTAATATTGGTTTAAATGATTTAGCAGGACTTCGCTTAATGGCCAATGCCAAAATAACAGGCTCACTCACCTTAAGTAATGGAACTTTTAACAATCCAAGCAGTGTATTTACATTTTTATCAACAGCAACAGGTACAGCGCGCATTGCATCTGTGCCAGCCACAGCAAACTATATAGGTAATATTACCATGCAGCGTTTTGCTCCCGGGCCAAAAACAGGTTGGGCACAATTAGGCAGTCCAGTGCAAGGTAGTACCTTAGCCCAATGGCAAGATAATTTTGCAACCTCAGGTTATACGGGCGCTACAGGTAATGCAGGTGGTTTTATTTCAGTATATACATACAATGAACCAGCCCCAGGTTTATTTGATGCTACAGGTTCCTATGTACCAGCCACAAATGTATCCAATAGCATAACAGTAGGCAAAGGCCTTTGGGTTTATTTGGGCACAGCCACCGTAAACACCGCAAATATTACAGTAGATGTAACGGGTCAACCAACATTAGGAAACTTTAGCTTTAATCCAAGCTATACCAATAGTGGTAATCCAGCCGATGATGGTTTTAATATGTTAGCCAACCCCTACCCAAGTGCAATCGATTGGCTATCTCCAAATTGGACCAAAACCAACGTCAACAATGCAATATACATGTATCAGGCCGATAATGGCCAGTATGCAAGTTTTGTAGGTGGCATCTCAACCAATGGTGGTTCAAGATTTATTGCATCTTCGCAAGGATTTTTCATACAAACCAATGGCTCAAGCCCTGTATTAAACATACAAGAAACTGCAAAAACAAACTCCAATCCTGTATTGATAAAAGAAGAAGACCCAGCGAATGTTTTACGCTTAAAAGTGAATGGCGATAATGTAACTGATGAAATGGTGATTCATTTAAATGAAAGTGCAACTGAAAATTTTGATGGAAGTTATGACGCAAAGAAAATCTTTAGCAACGATCCGAGCAACCCATCTATCAGCAGCATAAACAACAACAAAGATTTATCAATTAACTGCTTGCCAATTAACGGTACAAGCATGAGCATTCCTGTTAGAGTAACAGTGGGCAGCAATGGAATGTACAACTTAAGTTGGACTGGCGTGGAAGGATTTACAGAGGGCAGTTGTTTTGTAATAGAAGATTTAGACAATGGCAATAAAACCACATTAGAAAAAGATGGCTTGTATTATTTTAATACCACAGTTGGATTTAAAGCACCTCGTTTTATTATCCATATTAGCACACCACTGCCCAAAATAGTAATTGAGGCCAGCTGTAGCAACAAACAAGATGGAAGTATAACTATAAACAACCCATCAGGCATAGCATGTATGGTACAATTAAAAGATGTAAATGGTAACTTAATAAAAGAAGCAAGCATTAACAATACCTACACTTTTGATAAACTGGCCACAGGCGCATATCAATTGAGCTACCCAAATGCAACACTTTGCGGAAGTATGAATCAAATGATAAACATATCAGCAACTAATGTAGTAAATGCTCAATTTGATGCAAGTGCCAAAGAAATTGAAACAAATGCAGTAGTTACATTTAAAACCAATCTTTCAAAAAGCAATAATATTAAGTGGGATTTTGGAGATGGCACAACTTTAACTGAAGTAACAACGGTTCATCATCAATATAAGGAGATAGGCACTTATAATGTTACCTTGACCAATCAAAAGGGTGAATGCACTGCTGCTGAAACAATGGTACTAAAGGTTGTAAATGGTGCAGGCACTGAAAGCAGTATGGATGTTGAACAACAGCATGGAGTGTATTACGCAGTATTTAACTTTGCCGAAAATACTGCTGCCACCATTCGTTTAACTAACACAGCAGGGCAAGAAGTAGCTGCATTACAACAATTTGAAGGAAAAAGCGGTAAAGTTAAAATATCATTAGATCAATTTGCTAATGGTATTTATATGATTATTTTGAACAATGGTAAAGAAAGCATTACCAAGAAAATAGTGAAATAATACCGATGTGAAATAAGTAATGGCCCAAATTTGTTTCACGGCCTTTGTCCCAAACTTTTCTCTGACAGGCATTATCCATTGTAAATTTATTAAATAGCTTTAGGCTATATAATAAATACAAATAGTAATATTTACTAATATAAATTCTATAATTTTAATTTTCCAATTTGTATAAATCTAGCAGCCTATTAATGTACAAAGGCAAATCGAAATTGGAAGAATAATTGATAGCATAATGGCTCATTTCCTGCAATTTACTTGAATTATTGAGCAGCTGACAAATGCTTTGAGCGAATTGTTTTGGATTTTGTTCTTGAAAGATATAGCCATTTTTATCATGTTCAATAACATCTCTATTTCCACGGCCATCTAAACAAATACATGGCAAACCTGCGGCCATAGCTTCAATTAATACCAAACCAAAAGGCTCGTAGGTGGCTGGATGAATGTATAAATGCGAAGCATGCAAAAACTCCTCAACATTATTTACATTGCCATGCAGTGTAATCTTATCTTGTAAATTGTATTTTTTTATTTTTTCAATGATCCTGCCATGATTAGGTCCATCACCAAGCACATCTATATGGCAATTAGGAATTAGAGGTATTAATTCAATTAATATATCAATGAGAAATTGTTGGTTTTTTTTATCAACTAAACTGCCTACACTTACAAGCCGGAAATTACTATTTTCATTAGTACTAAAAGTTCTTTCTCCTCTATAAAACCTTTGATAATCGATGGCATTGTGCAACAAATGAATGCGCTCTTTTAACTTGGAATTTAAGTTAACATAAAAATAATCGAATGCATCTTTTGAAATAGCCACAAACCTGTTATTACATAGCTCATAGCGCTTTAGCATCATTTGCTTTTCGAAGTAATTGGTAAGCTTTTGTTTATTTAATTTATTGAAAGTAAAAGCCTCAAATTGCGGCATATTATCATGCAAATGTGTAAAATACTTTATCCCTTTTCGGGGATTATAGCGTGTTAGCATTTCGGCTAAAAAAAGATGCGAATGAATTACTTCAGGTTTAAATTCGTCAATAATTTGTTCGTAATCTTCGGTTTCAACAATTGATTTACCAGTAATGGAAGGTACTAACTTTGAATAGGTTTGCCTAAATTCAAACTGAAATTGAATAAAACTATAAGCATTTACCTCACTCATACTCACGAGCATTACTTTATGCCCTTGCACTACCAAAGTATTACAAATATCAATGGTAATGCGCTCGGCACCGCCTTTAGATAAGGATGGTATTACGTGTAAAATATTCATAAACAGAGTGCAAGTATAGTTATTTAGCTTTTTATTATGTCAATATTGAATTTTTATTTCGATTATTTACGTTAGATATTACTTTTGCAGCCCAACATAAAATTTTGCCGTCTAAAAAATTACATATTATTTCTTTTGATGTTCCTTATCCTCCTAACTATGGAGGTGTAATTGACGTTTTTTATAAAATTAAGGCTTTGCATGAACTAGGTTGCGAAATTACCTTGCATTGTTTCGATTATGGTCGAGGAAAGCAAATTGAACTAGAAAAATACTGTTCGAAGGTGCATTACTACAAGCGGAATATGAGTTTAATTAAGATGTTTAGTAAACTTCCTTATATTGTTAATACTCGAAACAGTGTATCCTTAATCAATAATTTGCTGGCCGACCATTCGCCAATTTTATTTGAAGGCCTGCATTCATGTTACTTTTTAAATGATGAAAGACTAAGTAAAAGGTTCAAAATTGTGCGCACACACAACATTGAGCACGACTATTACTCAAATTTAGCGCAAAGCGAAAAAAAAATATTAAAGAAATTATATTTTAAACAAGAGTCTGCAAAACTGAAAGCCTTTGAGCATACTTTGCATCATGCCAATTTAATTGCAGCCATATCTGCCAATGATTCCTATCATTTTAAGCGCAACTTTAAATCTGTTTTTACTGTTTCGGCTTTTCATCCCTATAACAAGGTTGAAATTAAAGAAGGTGTTGGTACTTATGCACTATATCATGGCAATTTAGCTGTTGCTGAAAATAATTTAGGGGCGCTTTTTTTGGTGAACGAGGTATTTGATAAAACAAATTTTCCATTAATTATTGCAGGCAGCGGGCCTTCCAATGAATTATTGGATGCTGTAAAAAAACATGCTCATATTACCCTTAAGGGAGATATTAGCACCATTGAAATAAATGCACTAATCACAAATGCCCATATTAATGTGCTTCCTACATTTCAGGCCACTGGTATTAAATTAAAGCTTTTGGCAGCCTTGTTTTCTGGACGTCATTGCCTGGTTAATAACCCAATGGTTGCCAATACAGGGCTCGAGGATTTATGTGTAGTTAAAGATAAGGCATCAGAGATGGCTAAGGAAATTGAAATACTTAAGGAATTTCCAGTTTTAAAAGCGATGGTAGCGCAAAGAAAGCACCTTTTGGAAAATACTTTCGCTAATAATTACAATGCTAAATTGTTGATAGAATTTCTACAGCAAGCCAATTAAAATTTAACTGTAAAAGCGCTAGCTATACTTGAGTTATATCTTGTAAGCTTGGCTTGTTGGCTGGTAAAAATTGGATCACTATTATTGAGTTGTTTAAACTCCAATCTAAAAAGCACATTGTCCATTATTTTGTAATCTAAATTAATAGATGCGCCTATCATTTTAAATTCAGCTTTTATTAGTGGTGTAATTATGGCTGCATCCTTATCATAATAATGTTCCAGTCGTGCAGCAATATCAAACTTTTTTGATAAATTGTAGCGATAAACCAGCTGAGGCGTATACCAATAGATTGAAGTTGATTTAATAGGATTATTTTGAAAGCCAGCATCTAAACCCACTATCAAGGTATTTTTGGCACCTATTTTTTTTATCATGTATAAATTATGAAAGTAACGCCAAATGGGGAAGGCATCTGTTCCTTCATTTCCAAAATAATTACTGCTGTTAAAAGTAAGTGTGGTTGCAGTATAAGTAATTTGGGTTCCTAAAGAAGGCATAGTATTGTAATTAAGTCTTTGTATGCGTTGCCAACCATTAAGCAGTAGAAAACTCCAATCCCATTTTGTATTTTTTGATTTATAATTTAAACGAGCGCCACTTTCATAATAAGGAGAATTATCGCCTGCAATACTTCTAGTAAGCGTAAAACAATCTGCTCCAATGGCACTTTCAAAACCTATATGCGAATTAAAAATACCCATTTGCAGCCACAAGTGGCGCTTTGAATGCAATTTTAAGGAAACATTGGCTTCATAAATATTTTTTAGCACACCAGTTTCCAGCGCCAAATTTGTGTTTACATAAGTGCCTGTCATAAGTGCAAAAGCAGTTTTTACTTTTTTATTTTCGGCCGAAAAACGCATGATTCCCATATTTAAATTAAACTCATTATGCCGGTGATGACTAACATAAAAACCAGGGCGTAAATGATTGCTAGGATTGGCAAAATCGTATAAATAATAGGTTTCAAGATAGCCGTTTAGTGCAATTTTGAAATCACCAATACTATCTAATTGTGCTTTTGTTTCAAATGAAACAAGCATTAAAAAAAGTAAAAAATACCGAACTATTTGCTGTGTGTAATTTTTTGTAAACATGATCACAAAACTAAGTTATTATTGTAAAAAAGTGAGCAACAATTGAAATTTTAAAAAAGATTGCATCAAAAAAGAGGTTCAAACATCAATAATAATTTCCTGTGGAGTTCAGAATAAATTAAGTTAATTTGTAAACTATCAGCTAATAAATTATACAAGCATGAATAACAAACGCAGCATTGTTTACCTAGCGCTAATTTTTGGCCTTGTTCGACTATTGTTGTTATTTTACAACAACCCTAACCTTATTATGAATATTGATGAGGAAAGCAATTATGAAGTGGCTACTAATCATTACAAAGGAAGAGGTTATACCTATTTTGATGAACAAAAAAATGCCTACTTACCCACCGCTTTTCATGCCAGCTTTACCATTTTTGCGTATGAAAATTTAGTGCTAAAAAATCACATTCATAAACGTTATTGGGTAGGATTTTGCAACATTATCTCTGGCCTGTTATTGGCCATTTCTATTTATTATTTTTATCAACTTAGTTTGTTATTTATTGAGCAAAAATGGGCCTATTATTGCACCCTCTCCTATTGCATTTTTCCATCGGTACTTTATTATGTTGGTTCTTTATTTTGGTATGAACAAATAGTACTTTCTTTGATGATTATTGCCCTCTATTTTGCAATCAAATCTATTAAAGAAACGTTAGCTTTTTATGAAATATTTAGCCTACTAATTTGTGTTACTTTAAGCAGCTTGTTAAGAATACAAACCATCGCTATTTTTGTGCCATTGCTTATTTTTTTAATTTTATTATTGGCCTACCAAAAACAATATAAAAAAAGTTTGATGTATGCTTTTGTTGCCATTATTGGATTTGCATCACACTTCCCAAGTTTGAAAAAAAACCAACAATTGTTTGGTAGCTATATCCTTAGCACCCAAATGGGTTATGAAATATTGCAAGGTCACAACCCAAATGCTAAAGGCTCTTGGATGGGTGACTGGCTTTTACCAAGTTCAGCATTATATCAATACAGTCACAAAAAAATCCCTGATATAGAAACGCTTAACCAATATAGCGAAGGTTTAGCAAGAAAAAAGGTGGCTTTTAGGTGGATCAAAGAAAATCCTTTTGATGAAATTAAACTAAGTTTCAGAAAAATGTTGCTTTATTTCCTCCCTCGCAATTTTGAATTTCTCCCATTGAATCAACTGCCTAATCCTATTAATTTTATTTTTTATATAGGCTTTTTGGCTTGCGCGATGATGAGTTTTGGTAGTAGAAATAAATTTTGGACTATAGAAAAAACAATTATACTTATTCCTATTTTAGGGTCCATTGCGCTCACATTAGTATTTTTTATGGGGGCCAGATGGCGCTATTATGCTGAACCATTTATGATTATTTTTGCGTTCATGGCCTTTCAACAAATTTTACCACAGCTAAACTTATTGAAAAATAAATTTGATGGATTTCAAAAATAGTTATCTTTGCACTCCGAATTTAGCAACACTTTATGTATTGTTAGAAACTATGGTAGGTATAGCTCAGTCGGTTAGAGCATCAGATTGTGATTCTGAGGGTCGTGGGTTCGAGCCCCATTACTTACCCCAAATAAAGGCTTCCAATTTGGAAGCCTTTTCATTTTAATGCTAAAAGTTTGCTTTTATACCTCATAAATAAAGAAATTAAGTTAGAGCTGCGCAATAAATACGCTTTAGGCGGAATATTCCTCTACGTTATTGCCACAGTTTATACCTCTTATCTTTCCTTTAAAAATATTATTCACCCAGCCACATGGAACGCGCTTTTTTGGATTATTTTATTGTTTGCGAGTATCAATGCCATTTCAAAAAGCTTTGTACAAGATAGCAATGGCAGGCAATTGTATTATTACACCATGCTTAAACCACAAACTGTTATTCTCTCAAAAATGGTGTACAATGCTATTTTAATGACTTTCATGAGTTTACTTTGTTTTGTATTTTATTCAGTTTTTATCAATTATTTGGTGCAAAACCTAGCCATGTTTTTATTGGTATTATTGATGGGCAGTATAGGATTTTCGAGCATATTAACCATGGTTTCAGCAATAGCGGCTAAAACAAATGGCAATTTTAGCATGATGGCCATTTTAAGTTTTCCAATGCTCATTCCTTTTTTAATTACCTTAATCAAGGTTTCAAAGCTAGCAGTTGATGGTATTGATAACTCAGTTTGCTATCCCTATTTGTTGGTTTTATTATTGATAAATATTATAGTGGTAGGTTTATCCTACATATTATTTCCTTACCTTTGGCAAGACTAATTTTATATTCATTTAAAGTCGAAATTTATACTTAAAAAATGGCAAATTTAAAGTGGTGGAAAATTGCAGCAATAGTATTGGTTCTATATGCCATCATTGCAGGTTTGCTCATGCCTGTGCCAAAGCTCCCTATACTTCACGAGTCAATAAGAAACTTATATTTTCATGTAACCATGTGGTTTGCTATGATTATTATATTGTTGGTTTCACTTGTGTATGGCATAAAATATTTAAGTGGCGGCAAGCAGTATCATGATATTGTTTCATCAGAAGCAGCCAAGGTTGGCATATTACTAGGTTTAATGGGCACTACTACAGGTTCACTTTGGGCAAATAATACCTGGGGTGCTTGGTGGGTAAACGATGCTAAATTAAATGGCGCTGCCATAAGTTTACTCTTTTATTTTGCCTATTTAATTTTGCGCAGTGCCTTGCCTGATGAAGATAAAAGAGCACGCGTAAGTGCCATTTATAATATTTTTGCTTTTACAATGATGTTGGTATTTATTGGTGTATTGCCGCGCATGACAGACTCCTTACATCCCGGAAACGGAGGAAACCCTGGCTTTGGAGGATATGATTTAGATGGCACCATGAAACTTATATTTTATCCTGCAATTATTGGTTGGTCCTTGCTGGCAGTTTGGATATTAAACCTTCGCGTTGGATACAAAGTGTTATTAGAAAAAATTCAAAATAATTAACATGAAAAGATTAATATTTATTTTACTTTTTGCCTTTAGCCTATTGGCTAACAGTACCATGGCACAAAATGTAGAGATGGCAGATGGCTTAAGAAGCTCAGGTAAAATTTATGTTGTAGTTGGTGTTTTATGCATTATTTTTATTGGCATTGTTTCATACTTAATGAATCTCGATAACAAGTTGACAAAACTTAAAAAGGAAATTGAGCAGTTAAAAAAATAAATTTACATTTATATCAATCATGAAAAAAATTCACATTATTATACTGCTTGTGATTGCACTTTCCATAGCTGCTATAATGGGCACTGTGGCCGATAGCAGCACTTATGCTTCGTTTAAAGTGGCTGCTGCCAACGAAGGTGATGAATACCATGTGGTAGGCAAATATGTTAAGGATAAAGGCATTGAATACAATCCACAACAAAACGCAAACAGATGTGTTTTTTATTTGAAAGATAATGAAAACAAGGAATTTAAAGTAATATACAATGGCGCAAAACCACAAGATTTTGAAATGAGTGAACAAATTGTAGTTACAGGTAAAGCAACAGCTGGTGTTTTTATTGCAGATAAGATATTAATGAAATGTCCTTCAAAATATAACAATACTAGTGATCCATCAAAAACAACAAATACTTCAGCTTCTTAATCGCATTTAATGGACATTCAATACATTGGAGAACACCTTTTACCTGGCAACTTAGGTAATTTTTTTATCGTACTTTCTTTTACTGCTGCATTACTTTCAAGTATTGCCTATTATTTTGCTTCAACACAAAATGATTTAGAAAACCAGCAATGGATAAAGCTAGGTAGAATTGCTTTTTACATGCATGGATTTTCTGTAATAGGTGTAATGGTTACCTTATTTTATCTTATTTTTAATCATTACTTTGAGTACCAATACGTTTGGCAACATTCATCAAAATCGTTGCCTGTGCGCTATATGATGTCGTGTTTTTGGGAAGGCCAAGAAGGTAGTTTTTTACTTTGGTCAATTTGGCATGTGGTATTGGGTTTTATTTTAATTAAAAAAGCTAAAAATTTTGAAGCTCCTGTGATGACTATATTTAGCACAGTGCAGGTATTTTTAGCCTCTATGCTTTTAGGTATTTATATTTTCGATTATCATTTAGGTAGCAATCCATTCATACTTTTAAGGGAGCACCCAGAGTATATGGAATTGCCATTTGTAAAAGTACCCGAGTACCTTACCAATTTAGACGGAAGAGGATTAAATCCTTTGTTACAAAATTATTGGATGACCATACACCCACCAATTTTGTTTTTAGGATTTGCATCTACACTTGTTCCTTTTGCCTATGCTATGGCAGGTTTATGGAGAAAGAAACACAATGAATGGGTTGCCCCTGCCCTGCCTTGGACCTATTTTGGTGTTATGATTTTAGGAACAGGAATTTTAATGGGCGGTGCTTGGGCTTATGAATCTTTAAGTTTTGGTGGTTTTTGGGCTTGGGATCCAGTTGAAAATGCATCGCTCGTTCCATGGCTGGTGATGGTTGGAGGAGCACATGTAATGTTAATTTACAAAAATAGGAAGCAATCATTGTTTACTGCTTATGTGCTGTTGATTTTGACTTTTATTTTGATTTTGTATTCAACTTTCTTAACACGCTCGGGCATACTGGGAAATACATCTGTACATGCCTTTACCGATTTAGGGATGAGCGGGCAATTGTTGGTTTATTTATTGTTTTATGTATTAATAGCTGCTTTTTTACTCATCAAAAATTACAAAGCAATTAATATTGATAGCGTTGAAGACAATAGCACCTCTAGAGAATTTTGGATGTTTATTGCAGCTTTAGTGCTTTTAGTAGCGGCCTTTCAAATTACATTTACTACATCAATTCCTGTTATCAATAAATTATTTGGCACAAACCTAGCGCCGCCTACTAAACCTGTGGAGCATTATAATTCTTGGCAAATTCCATTTTCAATCATTGTGGCGCTATTAATGGCCATTACTCAATACTTTAAATACAAGCAAACCGATTTAAAAACTGCCTTCCGCAAACTTTTAGCTTCAATTATTATAGCAGCTGTTATTACACTGCTCGCTATTTTTGCATTAGAACTTTACAATGGTTTTTTAATCGCCTTATTTTTCACTTCCTTTTTAGCTATTACCTCTAATATTGATTACATATTTAAAGTATTGAATGGAGAAGTAAAAAAAGCAGGTGCTTCTATAGCTCATATTGGATTTGGGATGATTTTATTAGGCGCTTTAATTGCAACGGGTAAAAGTCGTATTATTTCTCAAAATACTTCTGGTATTGATATTACCAAGCTTGGCAAAGAATTTAACAATATGGAAAATATCATGTTGGCTAAGCATGATACTTTGCAAATGGGTGAGTATTTTTTAAGTTATAGAGGACGCAGGATTGAAGGTGTAAATCATTATTTTGATATTGATTATTTTCAAAGAAACGAAAAAGGAAAGTATGACTTAGCTTTTACCTTGAGTCCAATAGTTCAAACCAATCCGCGCATGGGTAACTCAGCAGAGCCCGATACAAAGCATTATTGGTATAAAGATGTTTACACACACATTACCTATGCCGAAATGGAGCCAGCAGAAGAAGCTGGGCATAAGCACAATGATGAAGATGGATATAAAAATTATGCTTCGGCAACAATGGCCATTGGAGACACTATTTTTGGGAGCAAAAGTTTAATTGTTTTAGAGAATATTTTTAAAGAAGCAGATTCTTTAAAATATCACTTTGGAGCCAATGATATTGCTGTAGGTGCCACCTTTAAAATTATTGACATTCATAATAAAACAACAATTGCAAAACCTATTTATCTTATCAAAGGAAATACGGCGAGCCCTATAGATGCAGAAGTAGAAAACATAGGTGTGAAGTTATCATTTAAAAATATTCATCCAGACAATGGTAAAATTGATATCGATTTATCGGAAAAAGATACTGGTAGTCAAGAGTTTATTATTTTAAAAGCCATTGTATTTCCGTTTATAAATATACTTTGGTTAGGGTGTATTATAATGATAATAGGCACTGTGCTTGCCATCAGCGCGCGATTAAAAAAAACTAAATTTAATATTGCATAATTCCACTTGTTAAACTTTCTTTCACAGCTATTTGCTAAAGCTTATTAAAGTATGGAAAATAAAAAAATAGTGATGATTGGATGTGGCAATGTAGCTAGCTATTTTGCAGAAAGATTTAAGTTGCTCAATTATACGATTACACAAGTTTATCATCCTGAGTTAAGCAAAGCAGCGGCATTTTCGCAAGCTTTTTCGGCCACAGCCTTTGATGATTTAAATCAAATAAGCAGCAACGCAGCCATTTATTTTATTGCAGTAAAAGACAGTGCTATTGAAGCTATTGCCAATCAAATACCAAGTAATTCGGGCATTGTAATGCACAGCTCAGGAGCTGTAAAAATAGAGGTCCTAAACAAACATAAAAGAGCAGCTGTTTTTTATCCTTTGCAAACTTTTACCAAAGGCATTAAAATGGTAAATGAAGATTTTCCAATATTCATTGAGTGCAATGAAAAAGCTGATGAAATTTATTTAGCATCACTCGCTATATCTTTAGGCAATAGTGTTCATTTTTTAAATAGCAGTCAAAGAACAGCAATACATTTAGCAGCTGTTTTTGCCGCAAATTTTTCTAATCATTGTATTAAAATTGCTTATGATTTAATGCAAGATAACAAGTTTGAAGCAGCCATGCTATTGCCATTAATAAAGGAAGGCATCAACAAGCTTAACTACATTGCACCTGCTAAAGCCCAAACGGGGCCGGCCATAAGAAATGATGAAACTACAATAGAAAAACATCTTGAAATGCTACATAATGATGATTCATTGAAATTAATTTATGAGCAAATTACCAAGCACATTCAATCATCAAACAGCTAAACACAGCGCATATGCCAATAAAAAATTTTAAAACCTTATTACCACACATAAAATTAATGGTGTTTGATGTGGATGGAGTGCTTACCGATGGTTCGGTGCATTGCTTTAATGACGGAGAACAATTGCGTGTAATGAATATTAAAGATGGCTATGCTTTGCAATTAGCTATAAAAAAAGGAATTCGTATTTTAATTATCAGTGGTGGAAGATCAGAAGCAGTGGTTAAACGCTTGAATTTATTGGGCGTAACAGAAATATTTATGGGTGTACATCACAAATTGCCCATCTTACAAGAGTTTTTAATTGAACACAAAATTTCATTAGAAGAAACATTATATATGGGCGATGATATTCCTGATATGGAATGTTTGAAACATATTGCAGCTTCTACATGCCCGGCTGATGCGGCGAATGACATTAAACCAATTTGTTTATATGTATCTCAACTAGTTGGTGGAAAAGGTTGTGTTAGAGATGTTATTGAGCAAGTGTTAAAGGCGCAGCATAAATGGTTAGATAAGGATGCGCATACTTGGTAGTTAGCGGAAATTTCTGCAGACCTAAATAACTAACTAAATTAAAAAAGCATAATCAAACAATTATTAATAAGCTCAAAATATTTTGTATAAAATGCAAAACATAAACATATTGGAAACAATGAATAATAATGACATTTTAGATAAAATTGCACATTATGATAAAATAAATAATCAATGAGAAAAATATTTTTAGTTTATTTTTTTCTATCAGTCCTAATTTTAAGCATAACATTTTTGGTTTGCATTCTTGAGGCATATGGCTATGACGAGGGAACTTTAACTACAAGTTCTGCTCAGGCTAAACATGAAATAATTGGTTATATTACTTATACAGGGAGGTACATAGGGAATAACCTTTTCAGAAATAGTATTATATTCTCCAAGATTATTATACAATTTGCTATTATTATGGATGCACTGCTAATTAGTTCAATATTTACTTTTATTCATTTAATTATAGGCAGAAAAAAAAACAGCCGCTAATAGCACCATGGGAATAGGCGGGGTTTCGTATTCGCATGCTAGTTTTGTGATAGCTGAACTTTCAGTTCTCCGAACAAACTTCTGTGCTGAAAAGCCCGCCCATCGCCAATATGAAAAACATTAGTGGTAAAAGCTTGAAAGATAACACATGAATCAAAAATAAGCTCTATGGCTCACAGACTGACCTCGATAACTGACGACTATGAAAGGGTAAATATGCTGGAGTTATGTAAATTTTTGGTGTTTTTTTTGAGAATTTGTTCAAGTGTACATTTATGGTGCAAGCCAACAAGTTTGAAGCAGCCATGCTTTTGTAATTGATAAAAGAAGGTAAAAAAACAATTAGCAGAGGACAAAACCATTTTATTTTGGGTAGATGTAAATAAAGGATGGGCACTATGCATAAAAGCATGTTAGTAATAATGATGATAGACCGTTTAGAGAATTCATAGTAAAATGTATTGAATTAAAATGATATGACAAAGACACTGCTTAACATATTGGTATTCATTTCTACAATAACAATTTCGGTTGGGCAATCGAGTTTTTATAATAGACTTGCTGATTCAACTTTGACCTTGACCAAACAAATTGTGCGCTACGACCCGACCTATTTTAAACTTGTTTACCCCAATGGAGATGTTCCATCTGGCAAAGGTGTATGCACAGACGTAATCATTAGAGCATACAGAAAACTTGGGATTGACTTGCAAAGATTGGTTCATGAGGACATGAAATCTAATTTTTCAAAATATCCTAAAAATTGGGGGCTATCTCAACCAGACAAAAATATTGACCACAGGAGAGTTCCTAACTTAATGATATTTTTTACTAGACATGGAATTACAAAACCAATTACAACTAATCCAAAAGACTTTTTACCGGGTGACATTGTATGTTGGAATCTTGGTGGCGCTGTAACACATATAGGAATTGTAGTAAAAAAGAAATCTTCTGATGGTAAAAGGAATTTAATAGTTCACAATATTGGCGGTGGACAGGTATTAGAAGACTGTTTGTTTAACTTTAAAATAATAGGACATTACAGGTATGAAAAGTAAACTTCGTCATCGCGCTTATCGCCTACATGCAAATCATTATGAGAATTAAAAAAACTATGAATAAACTGAAATTATACCTCAATAGAATTTATCGATTATCATTTAACTTGCAAAAGCAGGAAGAAATAGTTTGGAGCGATTTAAAAAAACTTCATGAGCTTGCTCAGTGGAAGCATTATGTTTACGAAAAAGATAAATACATTGAAACAATTTTAGAAATTAATGATGGAAAAGCAGGGAGATTCTATTACTACGTTGAGGATTCGCGCTTTCATTGTTCAGTAAAAATTTTAGAGGATTATCCAATTGAATTAACTACTGACTTATTCATCCTTGCGGCACATTTCAATAACTTGCTAAATAATGGGCTTGTAAGAGTAAATGTTAAAGATAGCAGTATAGCGTATCATCTAAATAGAGATTTGTTAATACCACTTTTATACATTGATGAAACGCACTCTCAAATAGAAAGCCATTTTTATACGGCAAAAGATATTTATTCTGCATTTCAAAGACTTATTATAGAACAAGAATTCCCTGCAATTATCATTGCAGACTTATTAAAAAAAAATGAAAGGGCGGGCGAAAATGCAGAATGATACTTCTCATACAGCTACTGCAAGAAAATAGCAGTTTAGCGCTGTTAGAAAGTTTTGTGCTTCGCTCTTTAACCCAGATTACGCATTAGAAATGCTTAAACGATAAAGAAATTGCAGATCAGATTTTTACAAATCTGACAACATTTTCTAAATCGGGATTAACCCAACTAAATCAAGTAGTTCGATTTTTTAAATCTCCTATTGATTAATTTGGGTTTAATATGAAGGACTGAAACGAGAAGTATATTGCATAATTTTGTTGTGTTACAATTCCTAATGTGTAATACCGGTGATACAAAAAAAATAGTCCAATTTTATTGAACTATATGTTGTTATATCGGCATTAGCTATTGTAAATTTATTAAATTGCTTTGGGCTATTTAATAAAAACAAATGGTATAAGATTTTAAATTATTGGCATAATTTATAAATCACATTGGTATAAGAACCAAACTATTTGTAAAATTAAAATCTAACTAAATGCTAAAAGTTTCAAAATAATTAAATTTAATTTGGTTAATAATTTTAACTAGTTTACATTTGTGATCTAAACATTTAAAAAACACACAAATGGAAAATCAAACTTTAACTTCAGAAGAACAAATTTCAATTATTGAAAGTTCTTTAAAACACAGTTCAAAACAAAAGACAGGCGCTAGTAATTACTATATTATTTGGGGGTCTATCCTGCCGGCATCTTTTTTAGTTCAATTTTTACATGTTCATTTCAGAACTGATTTTACTGCATTACTTGCTGATATTAGCCTATCATTTTATGCATTAGGAGGCTTACTTTCTTTCTTGCAATCAAGAAAAGATGATAAAAATGAAACTATAGTTCCTTTAAATGAAAAAGTTTACAAATACGCCTGGATTGGAGCCAGTATAGGTATAGGAGTGATGTGCATTAGTGAAGGTTATTCGAGTAATTTTATTGAGTTATTTTGCATAATCATTTTACTCATTTTTGGTTTAATCAATTTTATTATTGGAGGAGTTACTAATTTTAAACCTCTTATAATTGGTGGTTTTTTATCTATGCTTCTAATTATATTAATACCATTAAGTAGTATTGATTACAAATTTCTAATCACTGCAATTGGCGTATTACTTAATTGTTTAATACCAGGTTTGATGATGAAATACACCCGAGCCAATGTTTAATGATTTAGATTCAATTTTACATTCGCAAACTCGACTTGCCATTATATCAACATTAATGGGTGTAGAAGAAGCAGAGTTTACTGCATTAAAAGAAATTACAAAAGTATCAGCAGGTAATTTAAGTTTGCAATTGGACAAGCTAAAAGAAAATGAATATATTACTATTCAAAAGGACTTTAAAAATAAGTATCCCGTTACTAGATGTAGGATAACTAAAAAAGGAATTCTTGCATTTGAGGATTATGTAGAAACCCTTAAACAATATTTAGATATTAAGAAGTTAAACTTGAAAAAATAATTAAAAGTTGGTATGCCAGAACTGAAAGGCATTGCTTTTACTTATAAGCTCACTCGAGGAACACAAGCGAGTGCATAATGCTAATAAATTGCAATAGGGGCTGAAGCAAGCTACCTCGTAGCGCGGAAGACCCGGGCTTTTTATGGCGATAGCCATTGCCATAAAAAGCATTGCCCAAATTTTGAAATTAAGGAGTAATACCGATTACACTTTCAATTTAGTCCAATTGCGGCATTACCTTATTTTACTAATATTGGTGATACAAAATAAATAGTACAATTTTATTGAACTATATGTTGTTATATCGGCATTGGGCTATTTAATAAATGTAATTGGTATAATACATACAACTGCTTTTAACCCAGCTTACGCATTAGAAATGCTTAAACGATTTAGAAATTGTAGATCAGATTTTTACAAATCTGACAACATTTTCTAAATCGGGATTAACCCAACTAAATCAAGTAGTTCGATTTTTTAAATCTCCTATTGATTAATTTGGGTTTAATTGCCCAACGCAAACATGAAAAACGTTAGTAAAAATCCAAAAAAAATAATTGTAAAGCGTGTTGTACATATTTTTATATCTTTGCAAGAAGTATAACTAAAAAGAACAAAATAGTAACCCATGCCTGCTAAAAAGCTGTTTGTGCTAACTACTTTTTAAGTACTAATTTGCAAATTCAGAATTATTTTTGGGTTTGTAAGAGTAACATAATGGAGACGAGCTACCATTAAAAAAAACAGGGCGAAAACGAAAAGCCAAATGAGTAGTATATTATATAAACAAAAACAAAAAAATGGAAGCACAGAAAGTTGATATGTTCATCATCACCAACGCAAAATTCTTCGAAAGTCATCAAGTAAATGTAATTAGAGAGCGATTAGTGGCATTAGATGATTCGAAATGGGCAATGATTTCAACCATTCAATTTAAAGACCCAACAACAAGTTTAATAGTTTCAATTTTAGCTGGTTCACTGGGTATTGACAGGTTTATGCTTGGTGACACAGGACTTGGAATTGGAAAACTTTTAACTTGTGGCGGCTTTGGTATATGGACTATTGTTGATTGGTTTCAAATTCAAAAAGTTACCAGAGAAAAGAATTTGCAAAAAATACAGCTATTTTTGTACTAGTAGCGTTGAGCAGGAATAAGTTATATTCAATATTGTTGATTGCCTGTTTTGCAGGATATACTTGGCTATATTTTTGTGTATCATCTGAACAGGCAATTTACAAACCAACAGAAGTATGTTTAGTAAAACATTTTACAAATATACCCTGCCCTTCTTGCGGTGCAACACGTTCAATTTTAACTTTAACAAAAGGTAATTTAACCGAAGCTTTTAGTATAAACCCTATGGGTTTTTTAATTGCATTTATTATGTTGTTAGCCCCACTTTGGATTATAGTGGACATTGCAGCAAAAAAAAATACATTATTTGCCTTTTATCAAAAAACAGAAACTTATTTAAAAAGACCACAACTTGCAATTCCATTGGTAATAATTGTGATTATCAATTGGATTTGGAACATAACAAAAGGACTATGATCAATGTAAAACAATTTAATTATGAACCAAGTGAACACGAAGCAGAAACAGCTTCGAATAGTTACTTGATGTCATTAATTGCAATAATAGTTGGATTGCCATTGCCTATTATTAATCTGTTTGCTACTTTACTATTTTATTTAGGCAATCGCAAAGGAACTTATTTTGTTCGTTGGCATTGCACGCAAGCTTTGTTGTCACAATTGTCGATGCTTTTCATCAATAGCTTTGGTTTTTGGTGGAGTATTTCGATAATTTTCACAGATGAAAGCATTTCAAGTAATTATATTGCCTATATAATTGCAGCACTAATTTTCAACATTACAGAATTTATTGTTACTATTTATACTGCAATTAAAACAAGAAAGGGCATCCATGTTGAATGGTGGTTTTATGGAAACTTGACAACACTAATTTGCAAATCGGGCATATGAAAAAGACAATTATTCAAGGAGCCATTTCAATATTATTATTTTTTGGAACTTGGTTTCTGCTTACAAAAATAGATTGGATTAAGGTTTTTAAAGTTCAGAAAGTAACAGATAAAACCGAAGAAAAATTGGGTGACCTTTTTTGGGAAATGTTTCAACAAAGCGAAAAAGAAAACAAAAATCCATTAGTAGTAAATGCTATTGACAGTATTGTTACTCAAATTTGCACAGCAAATAATATTGATAGAGCATTTATAAAAGTTCACCTCCTTAACAAAGCCGACATTAATGCTTTTGCATTGCCAAATGGACACTTAATCGTTTATAGTGGTTTAATTATAAACTCCGATAATCAGGAAGAATTAAGTGGCGTTATATGTCATGAAATTGCGCATATTAATTTAAATCATGTGATGAAAAAGTTAGTCAAAGAAATTGGCCTTTCGGTGTTGATTTCAATGACAACAGTAAACGGAGGTTCTGAAATTATTAGAGAGACAGCTAAAATGCTTTCATCATCAGCATTTGATAGAAGTTTAGAAAAAGAAGCCGACATAAAAGCAGTTGATTATCTTGTAAAAGCAAAAATAAATCCAGCGCCATTTGCTGATTTTCTTTTCAAACTATCAAACAAGGAAAATGAAACAAGTAAATACTTAACTTGGATAAGCACACATCCCGACTCCAAAGAAAGAGCTGAATATATTATTGCCTATAGCAAGGACAAGGAAACAAAATATACAGGAGTATTAACAGCAGCAACTTGGGAAAAATTGAAAGGAACATTAGCAGAAGGAGAAGAAAAATAGGTGCTAGGTGGATGATTGCGACAGCTGTAACTAAGTTCTCTAAGTACATCTTTTTGTTCACCTAAATTAGAGTGCTTCCAATAAATATTAGTGCTAATGAGCCTGCCAGCTGAAAAATCTGAAAAAAATTGGCAGCTATTCAGAGTGAAAACTAAACCATAATTCCAATTCCATTGGTATTGAGTTAGTATTAAAAAAGAAAGTAATCATAAAAAATAAAAAAAAATAAATATGAAAAAAGGACTGCTTCTTATAATAGCGTTATTCACAATATTATTTTGTAATGCGCAAAGCTATAATTTCGAACAGGGAGTTAAGGCATACAATGAAAACGATTTAGAAAAGGCACTGGACTATTTTGGTAGGGAAATCAATGATGACCCCAAGGCTGCCTTAGCCTTGTATTATAGAGCAATAATCTATAATTATCAAGAACAGAATGCTTATGCTCTAAGAGATATAAATAGTGCAATTAAATATTTTCCTTCGTCAGAGAAAAAAGTGTTAGCTGGAGCCCACAGGCTGCGAGGAGACATTTATTACAAAATTGAGAATTACGAAAAGACTTTTGAAGATTATTCAATAGCACTTAAAATTTCACCTTCCGACCCTGAAATTTATATTGACCGGGCACAAATTTATTTTGACTTGAAACAATATTCAAAAGCAGAAGCAGATTACAAATCAGCATTAAAAATAGACGAATCATTAGTTGTACCATATGCTGGCTTGGGAAGAAATTACAAAACAGAGAAAAGGTATTCTGATGCAGAAAAAGTACTTAATAAGGTAATTATTCTTTCGCCAGAGTATACTGAGGGTTTTAAATTTAGAGCTCAGGTTTATTATGAGCAAAATAAATATGATGAAGCAATCGATGATATATTCTACGCCTTTGTTTTAGCCGAAAATGATAAAGGTTTAAGAAATTTATTTATCACATATTCAGAAAAGAACTACCCATTATCTTTTTCTAAAGTTAATGCGCAAATCGCTAATCATCCTGAAAAAGATCTATGGTATTTTGTAAGAGCCCAACTATTTGAAGGCAAATATAATTACATAGCTGCAATTTCAGATTATACCAAATTAATGGAGTTAACCGAAATAGGTTATAAATCTAATCTATTGTCATATAGAGCCAAATGCTATTCACATGCTGGAATGTATGAGCAGTCGATAGCTGATTATACAGAAGCTATTTCTATTGACTCCACTGATGCTTACTATTATGGGAATCGGGGCGATGTTAAACGCTTAATGGGTAATTATAAGGGAGCTAAAGAAGACTTCTCAAGAGCTATTGCAGTTGAACCGAGACAAGCATGGTTTTATTACCGGAGAGGTTGGATTGAAGAGGAATTTTTAAAAAACAATGAAGCGGGTTTAAATGATTATAATGAAGCTATATCAATAAACAAAGAATATGCATACACTTATTTACAAAGGGGCCGGTTTTTCGAAGTGAAATTAAACAATCCTGTAAAGGCGAAAGAAGATTACGCTAAAATACTTTCACTTGACACAATAGTTCATGAAGCTGGTAATTGTCGTCAATATGCTCTTTTTCATTTAGGACAAATAGAAGAATCAATAAAGTGGATAAATAAAATAATTGAGCAATATCCAACAGGAGGTAATTATTATGATGCATCTTGCTTATACTCATTAATGAATAAACCAATAGAATCCTTAGATAAATTGAAACTAGCATTTCAGAATGGGCACAGAGACTTTATTCACCTTGCAGATGATGATGATTTAGATAATATTCGCAAGCTGCCCGAGTTCAACAATTTAGTCACCGAATGGAAAAATGTTTTTGAAGAATCTCTAAAAAAAGATTTAGTAGCAAAAAAAGAGGAGCCAGAAGCTGAAGAACAAACGGTATCTATTCCAATGAAGTTAAGTGGTGGTGGCACATACGAAATTCCTTGTAAAATAAATGAACTAAAATTAAATTTAGTTTTTGATACTGTAGCAAGTGACATAACAATTTCCAAAACAGAAGCTGAGTTTATGTTTAAGAATGATTATTTAAGTAAAAATGATATTACAGGTACCTCAAGTTATGTTATCGCAAATGGTGATATTGAAATTGGCACAACAGTTATTTTTAGAAAAGTGGATTTTGGTGGCCTTATTTTAAAAAATGTAAAGGCAACAGTAATCGAAAATAAAAATGCCCCGCTTCTTTTTGGGCAAAGTGCATTGAGTAAATATGGAAAAATAACTATTGACAATGAAAATAAAATAATTAAAATAACAACAAGAAGTACAAATTAAAAAAAGACAATAGCACTTTATTTAATTTCAACAAATAAAAAGTGTATACCTATTTCAATATAAACAACCACAGCAATGAACAAAATTATTACACTTTTAACCATTGCAACTTTGGCAATTATTAGTTGTAAGCAAAAAACAGCTATTGAAATAAAAGCTGAAATTGAGCAACTCAATGGCCTGCTCGCAAAATATGACGCGCCTTCGCAATTTTATAAATTCACCTCCGACAGTGTGGTGAAAGTTATTGGAAAAAAGGGAACTGTTATAACTATAAATCCAGTTGATTTGATGACTGAAAATGGAAAGCAAATTAGTAATATTATTGAAGTTGAGCTTAAAGAACTATGCAACCAGCATCAAATGTTTCTAAGCAATACGCAAACGGTTTCAAATGGAAAAATTTTGGTATCGGGTGGTGCATATTTTATAAATATAAAATCACAAGGACAACAAGTTAAATTAAAACCACAGAAAACCTTAAAAGTTGAATTCCCTAAACTTGTTAAAAATAAAATGACATTGTTCTATGGAAAACGAGACCGTTTAGGACAATTAAATTGGGAGGCTGATCCTAAAATATTTAAAAATAAAAAAAATAAGAATCTATATTATTTTTGCAGCAAAGAAAAATACAATTATTGGTGTAATGGAAACCATAAAAAGTTGACAAAGGAAGAGGCTGATCTTGTGGAAAAACTTTACGATGAAATTGAATTGAGTAATCTTGGTTGGATTAATTGCGACAGGTTTTTGGAAATTAAAAACAAAACTAACCTGAATGTAAACTTCGCTCCTTCTACTAAAATTAGCACAGCCAACATTTTTTTGATTTTTAAGGATATTAATAGCATCATGCAAACCTATCATATCAATGAAAATGGCAAGGAGCACAATAGTATTTTTAAAAATATTCCGAAGGACGCAAATCTTCGACTAATAGCTTATACATTGAAAGATAACAAAATATTTATTTATAGTTCTGATATTACAATTAAAGAAAATGAAACATTGACATTGGAGATGAAAGAAACAAGTGCGATTAACTTTAAAACGCTACTGAACAACAATTAACCTAAGCTGCATAGCATATAAATAAAAAATATGTCGTAAAAAAAAGAAACGTATTTATGTAAATCTACATAGCTTAGTTAATGTTTCAAAATGCACTTTTAGCGTTTTTATGCCTATAATACTTATACCTATTAAATTAATTAAAATAGCTCCTAATCATAGTTTTAATAATAAAAAGTGCGAATCTAATATAGGATAAACCATTTTAAAATTTGCTGATTTTTTTCACATTAAAATTTCATATTGTTGAAATATTTCACCTAACTTTAAAAATTGATTAATGCAAAAAACAAATAAAAATTAATATGAGGATAATTGAACTAGAAAAAATACAATACCCCGAATACAGGACTTTTGAATGTTGCAATTGCGCATACAAGGCAGATGTGGTAGGATTTGCTCATACTGATATTTACGGGACCTTTGAAACTATTTCGTGTAATAACTGTAAAATTCTAATTGATACAAAAACTGAGGAGTTAATAGACAATGTTGATACTCTATTATTTTTTAATCCGATAACACCTATTTGTTCCTTATGTAACGAAGCTAATAATGAGCTATGGGATATTCAAACTGCAAACTGCCCAAAATGTGATTCAAAAATGTTAGTAACGCGATTAATTATAA
Source organism: Chitinophaga pinensis (assembly GCA_945872355.1). Classification (GTDB taxonomy): domain Bacteria; phylum Bacteroidota; class Bacteroidia; order UBA4408; family UBA4408; genus CAIKXD01. The sequence continues at coordinate 11,742 of CAMBZU010000022.1, read as the reverse complement.
AACCAAACGATGATAATATGGACAACATTAAAATAATTTAATAATTACAGTCATATTATAGGTTTTCTGTTTCCTATCAATAACAGTTAATAAGCGCTAATCAACAATAGGCAAAGATTTTAAAACTTGTTACAATGCCTTTTTTAAAGTTCTTTTAAATAAAAAACTACACCTAATAACTTAAATAAAATCTGTATTATTTATCATTTAACACCTAAAAAGTGGCAACCTGCTTTGTAATATTTAACCTTGATTTAGTATAAAGGAACAATAACTGCTTACTTGGCTATCTTATAATAAAATACTGAAAAAACACAAAAACAATTACAGATAAAACCAAGCCCGTTAAAAAGATGTTATATGAATAGGTAAGCAAACGGTATTTTCTTTTTAGCACATTTCCTTGTCCATAGAAATCTGCCAAAATACTGCGATATAAGTATTCATCATCTTTTAGGATGGTTAACATAGCATCTTCAAAATCTAGTTTTGAAAGACTTGTAAAATTTCCAAAAAAGAAGAGGGTAGATTTTTTATTGTCCAAATCTTCTTGTGTTACACTGCCCTTAATAAAATTAGGACGCGTGGCTAAAACGGCAAAAACAGTAGTTAAGAGTGAAGTCATTACGAACATTAAAATTGGAACGAACAAATTTTGCCAATAGTCAATATTCCTGGCAGATGAACCTATTACCAATGAAAGAACCACAGTGTTAATGGAAATCATGATGTTGGCCTTGTTATCTGCTAACATATTTTGTTGGTTGAGGTTATTAGACATCACACGAAAAAAAGAACTAATGCCCGTGTCGTGGAATTCCTGTAATTTATTTTTTGAAACAACTTCGTAATTTGAATGTCTGGGCATTTTCTTATTGGTTTAACAACTACAATGATAAATACAAAATGAATTGAAGATAATTTAATACCCATAGTTAACAATTTAATAACGTTATGTAAAGCAATAAAATATGTTTAAAAAGTATCAAAAAAAACAGCCAGCATAAAAGTTGTATCAACTAAATTTGTTGTATGCCGCAAGCTGAAAAGCCTTCAAACACTATGCATAGTTCAAAAAGTAATCACAAGAAATTGGCTTTCCAAAATAGCAACGCTAAGGTTGAATGATTTCGATTACAATTGCCATGTGCTTTATATTCATTTATGCACTTGGGTAAGTTTTATACTTTTTAATGGCAATCGCTATGCAGCAGCAAAACTTTCATTAATTTAACAACTTACTAAAAATATTTATCCTACTTTTAATTCATAAAATTAACGATATGATAGCTGGAATATTAAGGTTAATACGTTGGAAAAACATACTGATTATTGCTTTTACACAATACTGTATTAGGTACCTTCTAATTAATGGAATGCTTAAGTTTATGAATTTAGGCATCATACTTCAGCTGAGTAACTTTAATTTTTTCTTACTTAGTTTTTCTACCTTATGTATTGCCTCGGCAGGCTATATTATTAACGATTACTTTGATACCAGAATAGATACCTTTAACAAACCAAACAAAGTGGTGGTTGGTAAATCAATCAGCAGAAGGCAAGCCATGTTACTGCATACTGTAATCAATATTATTGGCGTTGCATTAGGTTTTTATGTAGGCTACCGTGTAGGATTAATTAAACTGGGATTTATACATTTATTAAGCACAGGCTTATTGTGGTTTTACTCAACAGATTTTAAAAAGCAACTGTTGATTGGCAATATTGTTATTGCCTTCCTCACAGCCATGGTGCCTATGATTGTTGTGTTGTATGAGTTGCCTGTGTTGGTTTCTAAGTATAAAACAATAATGCTTTATAGTGGTTTAAACTTCAATCATATTTTACTGTTTGTTACTACATATGCTGGCTTTGCATTCTTAACAAGTTTAATTAGAGAAATTGTAAAAGACATGGAAGATCATTTTGGTGATAGACAATTTGGGTGCAAAACCATTCCAATTGTTTTAGGAATTAGCCCTACAAAAAAAATTGTTTATGCCTTGGTGGTGGTTGAAATGTTGTTGCTCTTATTGGTTCAAATAAAACAGTTAGCTTCATTAGATTTAACCTCGGTTATATATTTTGGCATATGCTTTCAAACAAGTTTTAGCATCTTATTATATCAAATTAAAAAAGCCGATAATCCCAGTGATTACCATAAAGCCAGCCGTACTTTAAAAGTGATTATGCTTTTAGGTGTTGTATATAGTGCCTTATATTATTACTTATTACTTTATTAATATGCTCCCAAATATTGTCATTACAAATTTAGTTTTAGGATCTGCCTCACCTCGCCGACAGGCCTTGTTAAAAGAAGTAGGATTTCAATTTGATACAGTAACAGCCGATATTGAAGAACATTTTTCAGATGAATTAAAAGCTCAAGAAATACCTTTATTTTTATCGCAATTAAAAGCAGGCCACTTATTAAAACAAATAGGGCTTAAGCAAATATTAATTACAGCAGATACCATTGTTTGGCTCAATAATAAAGCACTTAATAAGCCAAAAGATTTTCAAGAAGCTTGCAGCATGTTAACTGAACTCTCGGGAAATAAGCATGAAGTTTATACAGGCGTAAGTATCACATCTCATAAAAAACAAGTGTCCTTTTTTGTAAAAACAGTCGTTTATTTTAAAACATTAACACAAGAGGAAATTGAATATTATGTAACCAATTATAAACCATACGACAAAGCAGGTGCTTATGGCGCGCAAGATTGGATTGGATTAATTGCAGTGGAACGTTTCGAAGGAAGTTATTTTAATGTGATGGGTTTACCCGTAAAAGAATTATACGAACACTTAAAAGATTTTTAATGTGGCCTAGCAACAAAATATTAATGATAAAACCGGCAGCATTTGGTTACAATGCCGAAACAGCGCTAACAAATAGCTTTCAGCATTATGAAACAAATGGCGAAGCACAAAATGCCTTGGTTGAATTTGATAATATGGTGCAAAAATTACAACAACATGGTATTGATGTGTTGGTTATTGATGACACCTTTTCACCCAAAAAACCTGATGCTATTTTTCCCAATAATTGGTTCAGCACGCATACAAATGGCACATGTATTTTGTACCCCATGTTGCACCATAACAGACGTATAGAAAGGCGTAACGACATTATTGAGCAGGTGTGTAACAATTCAAAAAAGTTAATTGACTTAAGTTATTTAGAAACCCAAAATTTATATTTAGAAGGCACGGGAAGTTTGGTCATTGATCATGACTTTAACATTGCCTATGCTACAATATCACCGAGAACATGCCTAGCCGCCTTAACTATTTTTGAAGAAAAAACAGGACTTAAAGTAATTCCTTTTCATGCTTTGGACAGAGCGCAGCAGCCCATTTATCATACCAATGTGGTGATGGCTATAACGCCTAAAAACCTTATCATTTGTTTAGATGTTATTCCAAAAGCAGATCAAGAAAAACTGTTGCAATCCTTCGCGCAAAGCAAAAAAGAAGTGATTGAAATTAGTATACAACAACTTGAAAAATTTGCAGGCAACATGCTGTGTTTAAAAAACAGCCAAAATAACAATGCACTGGTAATGTCATTTACAGCATTTGATGCGCTTAATGTGGTACAATTAAATGCCCTAAAAAAACATCATCAAATTATAACTATAGCAATACCAAGCATCGAAAAAATTGGTGGCGGCAGCGTGCGCTGTATGATGGCAGAATTGTTTTAAGCAATTAAAAATGGCCTTTTATAATGTTACAAAACGGATGAAAAAAAGTTGGTTTGCATTTATCAATAATTCAAAAACAATTCATAATTGACAACTCAAAATTCACAATTCATAATTCACAATTCATAATTCACAACTCATAATTCATAATTCACAACTCACAACTCAAAATTCACAATTCATAATTCATAATTCATAATTCACAACTCAAAATTCATAATTCAAAACTCATAATTCACAACTCATAATTCACAACTCAAAATTCATAATTCACAATTCAAAACTCATAATTCATAATTCACAATTCATAATTCAAAATCCATAATTCAAAATTCATAATTCAAAATTCAAAATTCACAATTCATAATTCAAAATCCATAATTCACAATTCATAATTCACAACTCATAATTCATAATTCACAATTCAAAATTCATAATTCACAATTCAAAATTCACAATTCATAATTCACAATTCATAATTCATGTCCTTATTTCCAGCTGATCCAACACAAAATCTATTGCCCTTTGATGGTGAGCTATACTATTTTGGACCTATATTCTCTAGCGCAGATGCAAACCATTGGCAGCAATTACTCACCCAAAAAATCGACTGGAAAAATGATGAAGTAATAATGTTTGGAAAAAAAATTGTTACCAACAGAAAAGTTGCTTTGTATGCTAATCAGGCTTTTACATACACCTATTCAAAACAAACCAAGCACGCGCTTATTTGGACACCCGAATTGCTGGAGCTAAAGCAAATCGTGGAAGAAAAAAGTGAACAAAATTTTAATACCTGTTTGCTCAATTTATACCATCATGGTAAGGAAAGTATGGGCTGGCACAGCGACAATGAAAGCGAGCTCGAAGACAAAGCTTGCATAGCCTCTATGAGCTTTGGAGCCGAAAGAAAATTTATATTTAGGCATAATAAAAGCAAAACAACCATCAGCCTAAACTTGGCGCATGGCAGTTTATTGCTCATGCAAGGCACTATCCAACAACATTGGCAACATCAATTACCAGCCATGGCTAAAGTGGAAGCAGCACGTATTAATTTAACTTTTAGAAAAATGAAGGTTTAATTTTTTGGGCAATCCTCACCTTTGGTGCGGCCAGGCTTTCCGCTCCCGAATGGCGGGATAGCTTCAATCCTTATTGCGGGCCTTGTTTTTCTATTAAATTTATATTTCTTACACTCTCATAGAGGTGGAATCTTTTTATGTGGTTGCTTTCATAGTTTAAAATTTGATACTGCTATTTTTGCATTATTAAGATACTCCCTGTTGATTTTCAATTATACAATTGCATTTATTTTTTAGGCCAAAAAAAAATAAATATGCAATGGTTAATGCCGATACAACTTGAAATTATACCAATTGTATTTATTAAATAGCCCAAAGCTGTTTAATAAATTTACAATGGTTAATGCCGACATAACAAAATATAGTTCAATAAAATTGGACTATTTATTTTGTATTATCGGTACTAGTACAATAAGGCTTGGCCGCAATTGCACTAAATTGAAAGTGTAATCGGTATAAAATCGATTTCCCATAAAAAACATCAAATTTCCCACCTCAATTTAAACCCATTTTAAATTAGAAAATATGTTTCTTATTGCATACCATCAAAACCTTTAAAAAGCTTTTTAATACAGGCCTTATAGCTATTTTTAAATCTAAATATCCATCTCAAAACCCGCTTCACTTTGAATGATAAAAGTCATTTTTAGAAATGATAAATATCATGTTTTGATTTTGACAGATCACTGAATTTTGAGGAAAAATTAATATTATGCCTATCTATCATTCACAAGGAACTGTTCCACCAAAAAGACACGTAGTTGTGCGCCATACAAACGGAGATCTATTGCAAGAAGAACTTGTAGGCACCCAAGGTTTTGGCGGCATGTCGTCGTTGGTTTATCATCTTTATCCACCAACACGTGTAAAGCAAAAAAACAAAGCATACGCCATAGCACCAAAAATTGCTGTTGAAAATGGTTTAGATGCAATGAGCTTTAAAGGCTTCAACATTAAGCCTGAAGCCGATTACATCAAAAGTCGTAAAATATTATTTGTAAATAGTTTTATGCAAATAGGTTTGGCAGCACCGCAATACTCGCCCGATTACTTCTTTAAAAATGCCGATGCCGATGAGCTCATTTTTGTGCACAAAGGGGAAGGTCGTTTAGAAACAATGTATGGTGAGCTCTTCTTTAAATATGGCGATTACATTATGATCCCAAGAGGCACCGTTTATAAAATTGAATTCAAAACAAGTGAAAATTTATTGCTTTTAATTGAATCTTTTGAACCTATTTATACACCTAAAAGATATCGCAATGAATTTGGTCAATTGCTAGAACATTCTCCCTTCTGCGAACGCGATATCATCAAACCAACTAACCTTAAAACTTACGATTTAAAAGGTGAATTCGATATCAATATCAAAAAGAAAGGCTTTATTTTTCCATACGTTTACGACAATCATCCTTTTGATGTCGTTGGTTGGGATGGCTATCATTATCCATACACATTTTCTATTTTTAACTTTGAGCCTATCACAGGGCGCATTCACATGCCCCCTCCTATTCATCAAACTTTTGAATGTAGAAATTTTGTGATTTGTTCTTTTGTGCCGCGCATGTATGATTATCATCCCGATGCTATTCCTGCACCTTATCATCATAGTAATATCGATAGTGATGAGTTGTTGTATTATGTAGATGGTGATTTTATGAGCCGCAACAACATTCAATCCGGACAAATTACCTTACATCCTGCAGGTATTCCACACGGCCCACATCCAGGTGCTATTGAAAGAAGTATTGGGCAAAAAGAAACAAAGGAATTAGCAGTAATGATTGATCCTTTTAATCCAGTAATGGTAACCGAAGAAGCTTTAAATATTGAAGTAAAAGACTATTATAAATCATGGCTTGAATAAGCCTATTTAAATTAAATCATAAAAATAAAAAACAATGAAAGACTTAGTTAATGTTGAGAATTTCAACTACTCCGAAACTCAAAAATTATTCAACGCTGCCGATGACTTTTTACCCATTTTAGGTACTGATTATGTAGAGCTATATGTAGGCAATGCCAAACAAGCAGCACATTTTTATAAAACAGCTCTTGGCTTTAGTGATTTAGCTTACGCTGGATTAGAAACAGGTTCCAGAGATTGTACATCTTACGTATTGCAACAAGGAAAAATCAGATTGGTACTTACCACACCTTTTAATCCAGAGAGTGAAATGGCAGACCACCTCAGAAAACATGGCGATGGGGTAAAAGTAATTGCCTTATGGGTGAATGATGCGCGCGATGCTTTTGAACAAACCGTTAAAAGAGGCGCCAAACCATTTATGCAGCCAAAAGAATTGAAAGATGAAAATGGTACTATTGTGATGAGCGGTATTCACACCTATGGCGATACAGTGCATCATTTTATAGAAAGAAAAAACTACAATGGCGTTTTTATACCAGGTTATCAAAAGCTTGATACAGGATATAATCCGGGCACTTGTGGCTTAAAATATGTTGACCATATGGTGGGCAATGTTGAATTAGGTGCGATGAATAAATGGGCTAGTTTTTATGCTGATGTGATGGGCTTTGCTAATTTAGTAACCTTCGATGATAAAGATATCTCTACAGAATATACAGCTTTGATGAGTAAAGTGATGACCAACGGAAATGGTTATATCAAGTTCCCGATAAACGAACCAGCTATTGGTAAAAAGAAATCACAAGTAGAAGAATACCTTGATTTTTATAAAGGTGCAGGTTGCCAGCATATTGCCGTTGCTACCGATGATATTGTGTTTACAGTTTCAGAAATGAAAAAAAGAGGTGTTGATTTTCTTTACGTTCCAGGTTCATATTATGATACTGTTGGTGCACGTGTAGGAAACATCAAAGAAGATTTAGAAGTGCTCAAAAAATGGGGCATCATGGTCGATAGAGATGAAGAAGGTTATCTCCTGCAAATATTTACAAAACCTGTTGAAGACCGTCCAACACTTTTCTTTGAAATCATTCAACGCAAAGGCGCTAAATCATTCGGCAAAGGAAACTTCCAAGCTTTATTTGAATCTATTGAAGCTGAGCAGGCCAGAAGAGGGACCTTATAAATTTAATCAGTTAGAAAAATCAATTTCATTTTTCTTCAATTTCTTTAAGCAATTAAAACCTCCTTTTAAAGCCCTAAGTAAACATAATAAACACCAAAATGAAAACACCTGAAGAAAGATTAAATCACTTTAATGCCTGCATTGAAAGTGAAGTAAAAATAGAGCCTAAAGATTGGATGCCCGATGAGTATCGCAAAACAATGATACGCCAACTTTCACAACATGCACACTCCGAAGTAATTGGCATGCAGCCCGAAGGAAATTGGGTATTGCGTGCTCCTTCCCTGCGCGCAAAAAAAATATTGCTGGCCAAAATTCAAGACGAAGGTGGGCATGGCCTTTATCTTTATAGTGCTGCCGAAACCCTTGGCATCAGCCGCGATGAAATGATTGAACAACTGCACAGTGGCAAAGCAAAGTACTCCAGTATTTTTAATTATCCTGCGCTCACTTGGGCCGATATAGGAGCTATTGGTTGGTTAGTTGATGGCGCAGCTATTGTTAATCAAATTTCTTTGCAAAGAACTTCCTATGGTCCTTACTCAAGAGCCATGGTGCGTATTTGTAAAGAAGAATCATTTCATCAACGCCAGGGCTATGAAATTATGACGACCATGATGAATGGAACCGCAGAGCAAAAAGAAATGGCGCAAGATGCCATGAACCGCTGGTGGTGGCCTTCTCTGATGATGTTCGGACCACCCGATAACGAATCGGCACACACCAAACAATCTATGCAATGGAAAATAAAACGCGAAAGCAACGATGTGTTGCGTCAACGCTTTATCGACAAAACAGTTGATCAGGCGCATTTCATAGGCCTTACAGTGCCTGATAAAAATATGAAGTTTAACGAAAGTACCCAACAATATGAAATAAGTCCTATTGATTGGGAAGAATTTAAACAAGTGATCAGTGGAAATGGGCCTTGCAATCACAAACGTTTATCGCATCACATCAAAGTACACAAGCAAGGCAAATGGGTGCGCGAAGCAGCTCTGGCCTTTTCTAAAAATCAACAAAAAAATAAGGCAACATTATTCACCAATTAATAATTAAACCATGAGCACAACAGATAATCAACTTCCACTATGGGAAGTATTTATACAAAGTAAAAGTGGCACTCCACACAAACACGCAGGCAGCATTCATGCATCCGACAAAAATATGGCGCTTGAAAACGCACGCGACATTTACACAAGAAGAGGCGAAGGACGTAACATTTGGGTGGTTTTATCTGATCAAATAGCAGCTAGCAAAACCGAAGATGAAGCAGAATTTTTTGACCCTGCCGATGATAAAGTATACCGTCATCCTAGCTTTTACAAAGTTCCGGATGGCGTTAAAAACATGTAATATTTAAACAAAATGAATACAAAAAAAGCTTTATATAACTATTGTTTGCGCCTTGCCGACAATAACCTCATTGCCGGACAGCGCCTGGCTGAATGGTGCAGCAATGGGCCTATTTTAGAAGAAGATTTAGCAATGACAAATTTTGCTCTAGATTATCTGGGGCAAGCCGAATTCCATTACAATTATGCCGCTGAATTGGAAGGAAAAAATCGCAGTGGCGATGAAATTGCTTTTACACGCAGCGAGCGACAGTACTTCAATTGCCTATTGCTGGAACAACCCAATGGCGACTTTGCCCAAAGCATGATGAAAATATTTTTGTACAGTGCTTTTGCAAAACTATTGTTAGGAGCGTTAACCCATAGTCAGGATGAACGCTTGGCCGCCCTTGCAACAAAAGGCATTAAAGAAATAAAATACCATTTCCGTCACAGCAGCGAATGTATCATCCGCTTTGGCAATGGCACCGAAGAGAGCCAACATCGGAGTCAATTTGCACTGAACGAAATTTGGCCCTACACAGCCGATTTGTTTGAAATGAATGACACAGACCAAGCTTTAATTTCATTAGGCATAGCAGTTGATTTAAATAGCTTGCATACCTCATGGTTATTGAGTGTTAACGAAATATTAAACGCAGCAAATTTATCAGTCATTCACAATCAACACATGTACAAAGGCGGCTATAAAGGCAATCACACCGAGCATTTAGGCCATTTGCTGTGCGAAATGCAATACCTGCAAAGAGCACATCCAGGGGCAATTTGGTAAAAAAATAATTAAAACTACTTGGGCAATCCTCACCTTTGGTGCGGCCAGGCTTTCCGCTCCCGCATGGCGGGATAGCTTCAATCCTTATTGCGGTGGCCTTGTTTTTCTATTACATTTATGTTTCTTATACTGTCTTTCAGGTGGAATCTTTTTAATTGCTGCTTTTATTATTTAAACCCAAACTTATTATACCAATGTGATTTATAAATTATGCCAATAATTTTAATCTTACATTGGTAAATGCCGATCGAAACAAATTTGGGCCATTACTTATTTCACATCGCTATTAGGCAGCTGTTTAATACTAAGAATAGGTTAAATTAAAAAAGCCGAACTAAATAGTCCGGCTTTTTTAAAATCGTAATTATGATTAATTATTTATTTAAAATAAACTTTTTGTATTGCATTTGATCACCTTGCTCAATTGTACAAATATAAATACCTGCAGGCATTTGAATAGCTGCATCATTATTCAACTCAATAGTTTCAAGATATTCACCTTGTGGCATTGTGCCTTTAGAAATATTAGCAACCACTTGACCTGTTATATTTAAAATTGTAATTCTAACAGGTGTATTATCATTACTAACGGCATATTTTACATTTAAAAATGCTGTAGCAGGGTTTGGATAAACTTCAAAAACTGGCATTACCTCTGATGTTAGCTCTTGGGCAAAACGAGCTGTATTACCAAATGTTAAACGAACATTAGGTCTAGACTTAGATCGAGTACCAGTTGTTGTGGTACAAATGCCTCCAGCAGCTACATCTTGTCTTTTGTACAATGCTGTATTCGATGATGTTGTTGTAAATCTAACAGGCGTATCAGTGGTATAAGAACTGTTATCAAAGCAAATATCAATTAATAAATTATTAACTCCGTTGTATGTAAACGCTGTGTTAAATGTGTGTGTGTTCCATTGGTTCGATAAGGCTGCTACATTACCACTAAATACAGTAACTGTTCCACTTCCTGTAAGGAAACTTGTAGAGCTAAAACTTGAAGATGTTGTATGAGAAATTTTAATAGTAAAACTTGTCATTGTTTGAGTGCTTGCTGTTCCTGTAAAAAATGCTAAATCTTTAATTTTATTATTTGCACTGTTATATCCAGCTGCTATAAGCTCAGCTCTTGTAATTATAATTTGGCTTCTATGATCCATAAAATAGGTTCCATAAGGCATATTTCCGGTGGTTGATGTACCTGTACCTATTGTAACAGCATTGCTGATTCCTGCGGTTCCACCTGTTGTAGTAAAATTAACAGATGAAGAATAAGTACCAATTACACTACATACCGCTTGCACTTGAAATTCGTATACTGATCCTAAAGTGAGGCCCGAAATAGCAATGCTAGTTGTAGTTGAACTTGTTGTAGTCCATGTGGTTCCTGAGGTTAGCTTGTAACGAACATTATAACTTGTAGCCCCGCTCACTGCAGCCCAAGAGAGTGTAGCAGTTGTATTTGTAATACTTCCAGCAGTTAAGCTCAAAGGAGTTCCACATGTTGGTGTAGCCGCTCCACAACCACCGCTAGTTAACAAACTTGCACGGGCACCACCTACAGCGAATAAAGCTTGAGCTCTTGCCTTTTGACCTGTAGTTAACATATACATGCAAGCATCATCAACATAATCCATGTAATTCATAAACATATCACCATTAGGTCCATTGCTGCATGTAACTTTTGGAAATGTTGGACATCCATAATTTGATGTTTGTTGGGTAGGTGTATCAGTAACCAGGTCGCTCCCACAATTTGCA
>CAMBZU010000021.1 GCA_945872355.1 Chitinophaga pinensis | reverse complement strand
TATGGCGGAATTGGCGATTGCACAGGACACGGTATTCCTGCAGCTTTGCTCTCGGTGCTTTGCCATGAAATTGTAAACAATCAAACAAGAAAATACTCCGATTTACGCCTTATTATCAATAAAATTAATAAGAAAGTAATTGAAAGTTTAGCGCGTAGAGAAGGTGAAAATACCATTCATGATGGTCTTGACCTCATTCTTTTTAAGGTGGATCCTGAAGCTTTAATTATAGAAATTGCAGGGGTTAAACGTCCGTTTATTCATTACGACTCCTTAACTCAAAAGCATCATTATTATAGTATTCGTGGAAAAAGTATTGGTGATGTTATTGATGTTGAAAAAGATATTCCGGTATTTACAATTCCATACAATGAAAAGGATATTTTTTACTTTTTCTCTGATGGAATTACAGATCAATTTGGTGGCGTAAACGGAAAAAAACTAATGAAAAAAAGACTTTTAGATTTCTTAGACTCAGCAAAAGACATGAGGGCTGAAGCACGAGAACTTGAACTAGAATTGTTCCTTCGAAAATGGCAAGGCGCACAAATTCAAACTGATGACATCTTGCTGATTGGATTAAATCCATTTGAATTAAATAATAATCATTTAAAAAAAATCAATAAAGAAAATTAATATGTACGGTCTAGTTAATAAAGCAATTCAAGATTTAGTTTGTACCAAGTTTGGTGAAGATAAATGGTTGGAAATAAAAAAATTATCAAACTTTGAAGACGACTTTTTTATTGGATTACAACCATACCCCGATGAACTAACCTACAGCTTGGTAAAAAACGCCTCAAAAGTGCTTGGTGCTGATGCATCTTATGTTATGGAGGCTTTTGGAGAATATTGGATTTTATATACAGCAAACGAAGGATATGGTGATATGATGAACCTTTCGGGTGATAACCTCACAGAATTCCTAAATAATTTGGATATGTTGCATCAAAGGGTTAACAGCATTATGCCTAATTTAGTGCCTCCTCAGTTTTCTACACGTAATGAAACAGCGTATTCAATTGAATTAGAATATCGTTCAAAACGCGCAGGATTTTCACCAATGGTTATCGGACTGTTGAAAGGTCTCTGTCAGCGCTTCGAATTGACCGACTATACAGTAAGTCATATCATTCAAAAAGATGATCAAAATGATTGTGATGTGTTTAAAATAGAATGGAAATAGATACTGCAAAAAACAATGATGGGCAAAACAATGAACAGCTAAGATTAAAGGCCCTCGCAAAATACAATATTCTTAATACAGAAGCTGAGCTCGACTTTGATGAAATAGTTCAGCTTGCAGCGCATATTTGCGAAACACCAATTGGTTTAATCAGTTTTGTGGATAGCGATAGGCAATGGTTTAAATCTAAAGTTGGTATTTCAATTGATCAAACCGAAAGGTCTGCCGCTTTTTGTGCTCATGCTATCATGGATCCAACTGAAATCATGATTGTGGATGATGCCACAAAGGACAGCAGATTTGCTGAAAATCCACTTGTTAAGGGCGACCCAAATATTGTTTTTTATGCAGGCATGCCTTTGGTTGATCAGGAGGGATATGCATTAGGTACTTTGTGTACTATTGATACAAAGCCAAGAAAACTAAGTGAAAGTCAAATTAAAGCTTTAAAAACATTGTCGAAGCAGGTTGTTAACATGCTTAAGCAAAGGTTTATTAATGCGCAGTTAATCGAACACCAAAATAGCCTTACCAATAGTATTAGCTACAGTTGTCCTTACTATTTGTTTATGGATAAAAACAATTGTATTTTATCTTTTGGTGTAAATTATCATAAAACAATTCCTGAAATGGAAGTAGGAAAATCTTTTTCTACATACTTCAACTGGACCTCTGTTTTTAATTCGGGCAACCTTATTGATGAAACTAGTTTTCATAATAAATTAATTTTCTTTGACACGCATGATCATAAAAATAAATTCAAGTGTACAGTAAAAAAAACCAATGATGACACTTACTTTATTTTTGCTGTTCCTGTAATTAATACACTTTTTCCCATTGTTAATTACAAAGTCAATATTAATAATTTCCCTAAGCACGATTACATTGCCGAATATTTATTTTTGCAGCACTCGGCCACCAAGGGATTGCAAGATTCGCAAATGCTTAATCAGCTAATCACAGAAAAAAACAAAAAACTCGAAGAAGCAAAAAATACGCTCATCAAAGTAAACTCCACCTTAGAGGAACGCATTAACACAGCTGTTCAAAAAATTAAACACCTGGCCCTGTTTCCTGAGCAAAATCCTAACCCTGTTATTGAAATTGATAATAACAATGCCGAGGTTACCTATCTAAATCCTGTAGCAAAAAAATTACTTAATAAGGATAATAAAACCGATATCGCTCATATAAAAAGTCAACTTCAAATTAACGATGACTTTATGCAGCTGAGGAAAAATGACAGGTTGGAGATAGCAATTAATAATCAAATCTATGAGAGAAACGTATTCTTTAACGAACAGTTTAACTCCATAAGATTTTATTTACATGACATAACACAAATAAAAGAAAAGGAAAAAGAGGAGAAATTAAAAATTGATTTATTTCGACAGAAACAGGTAACTTTAAATAGCATCAGAAAGCTGAATGATGATTTAAGCCTTGAAGAAAAATTTAAAGCAATTTCAAAAGCTGTAGCTCAAACAATAAATTGCGATTGCTGCGCCATATGGCTTTCTAATGATAGCAAAAGTGCTATTGCTACATCAAGCGTATACATTACAGCACAAGATGCTTTTACGGCTGGTATGGAAGTTAAATCGGAAACAGCTCCTAATTACTTTAAAGCGCTTGAAAGTAAAAATCCAATACTTGCCAATGAGGCCCTCACTCATGAAGCTACCTCTGAGTTATCCAACAATTATCTGAAACCGCTGAATGTTAAGTCTATGCTCGATATACCGCTCCTGCAAGGCGAGTATTATATTGGCGTGCTTAGTTGTAGCTTTTCGGAAATACAGCTAGAATTCACCAGCGATAAAATTGCTTTTTGTACTTCGGTATCAGATATTATTGTACTGGCATGCGAAACTAACGGATTAAGAGCATCACAAATAGAACTTAAAGTAAAAAATGGGCTGCTGAAAGAAAAAATGGAGCAGATTATAAACATGCAGTCAGAAATTATTGACCGCGAAAAACTTGCCACACTAGGTATGTTAATTGCGGGCATTGCTCATGAAATAAATTCACCACTCGGCGCTATTAAAGCTTCTAATGAATATTTACAACGTGTATTTCTCGAATCTTTTCTTGAAACAATTAAAAATAGTACACCTGCAGTTTTGGAAGCCGGATTTAAGTTATTTGATGCTGGAAACAAAAAAATAGGTGCAACTACAACCCGCGATATAAGAATATTACAAAAAGAGATGAAGGCAAAACTCGAGTTGTTATTGCCTGATTTAGAAAATAAGCATTTGTATGCCACAACAATCATGGAATTGGGTTATAAAGTGATAGATAATGAGTTGATGTTTTATCTCAATCATCCCGAAAATAAAAATATCTTTTTGTTTGTACAGCACCTCATCGATATCACTAAATCAATCAATACCATATCACTAGCTGTAAACAGAGCAGGCAATTTAGTAAAAGCACTCAACACCTTCTCGCATGGCAATATCGATCAAGAAATTACCACTTTTAAACTTCATGATAGTTTTGTATCAATCATTACGCTTTTATGGAATAAAATAAAATACAGTGCTCATCTTGAAAATAATATTCCTGAGGAAATTCAGATAACAGGGAGTGCTGATGAATTGTCGCAAGTATGGACCAACATTATTAATAATGCGCTGCAGGCCTCTGATAGTAAATGTAAGATATGGATCGATTATGCAGCTAACCAAGAAAATCATATCATAAGTATTTCAAACAATGGGCCGCCAATACCTGCTGAAACGATTCCGAAAATTTTTGATGCTTTTTTCTCAACCAAAAAAAGGGGCGAAGGAACTGGTTTAGGATTAAATATTGTAATGAAAATTATTGAAAAACACAATGGAACTATTGCCTGTGAAAGTAATGCACAAAAAACCTCTTTCATTATCAATTTACCCAAGCGTAACAGAGCCACTTAATACCAAATTGCATAACTTTGGATTGGTGCAATAGTGCAATATTTTGAAATTTTAAATGGCTTATTGTTGAGATTGTATAAAAATGATTTTAGTGTGTTTCAACTGCATGATTTGGGTTTAAGTCGTAATTTAACCCAAATTACGCATTAGAAATGCGTAAACGATAAAGAAATTGTAAATCAGATTTTTACAAATCTGATAACATTTTCTAAATCGGGATTAACCCAACTAAATCAAGTAGTTCGATTTTTTAAATCTCCTATTGATTAATTTGGGTTTAAATTTTATTTCTCTGCGCAAAAAACGGATAAGCATACAAATAATTAAAAAATTTCTTTTCGCAAATAGGATTTTTTTATAGTTTTACCATCGGTAAATATTTTATCACTTCAAAAAACAATGCATGAAATTTATTATTTAAACTAAAAACATCTTAAATGAAAAAAGTTGCAATTTTAGCTGTTGATGATGAAAAAATAATTCTTGATTCAATCAAAGCACAAATCGAAAAAAACTTCAAGCATGATTTTCTTTTCGATTATGCCGAAGACCCACAAGAAGCGCTCGAAGTAATTGATGAACTTAAGTTTGAAGGGATTGATTTACTGCTCGTTATTTCTGATTATATGATGCCAGGAATGAATGGTGAGGAGTTTGCCAAGGTGCTAAAAACAAAATTGCCACGCGTGAATATACTTTTGCTTACTGGGCATATTTCTGTCGAAAAAGGGATTGAATTAATGGAGAAAAATACCGTGCTTAAAATAATGCATAAGCCTTGGAAAGAGGAAAATTTAATTGACTTTATAAAAAAACTTGAACTTGATGTTAACTGAAAAAACAATTATAATTGTTGATGATGAATTCATTATTCTCGAATCACTAAAAATTCAAATAAATAGAATCATTCAATCACATCATAAAGTAGAAATGGCCTCGTCTGGAGAGGAAGCAATTAATCTTATTAATGAATTGCATCAGGAGGGGGAGCATATAGCACTCGTTATTTCTGACTTTAATATCGACTCATTTAAAGGTACCGATATCCTGTTGCATGCGCAAGAGCGCTACCCTGACATAAAAAAAATTATACTCACCGGCCAAGCTGATACAAAATTGATTGCTGATTTTGACGAAAAATACGGCATTGATGCCATTCTCGGAAAACCCTGGGACTTTGGCGGAATAAAATCAATCATAGAAACAATAAACTGATTTATTCCTTAAACCCTTTGTTGCTCAAAACAGACTTCCCAAAAAATCAACAGCTTTTAAGCTGCACCTATTATTTTTGATAATAACTTTAATTGATGAGGTTCACGCTTTTACTATCCTTTTTCTTGTTTTTAGAAGGCCTAGCAGCGGGGCAAACAATCAGGCTAAAAAATCAATATGGTGATGCTTATTTATATGTTGACGGTGAAACCATAAGGGCAAAAAATAAATATGGTGAGGCGCTCTTTTATTATGATGGTAAAACGATCAGACAAAAAAATCAATATGGCAATCCACTATATTATTTGGACGGAAATACTGTACGTTCAAAAAATCAATATGGTGATGCACTTTATTATTTTCAGTCAAAAACAGTTAAACTAAAGGATGAATATGGAGAGGCTCGCTACTTCATAGATTGCAACCAACTAAAAACTAAGGATCAATATGGTGAATCACGCTACTATTTTGAAGGACTAGCAGAAAAATGGGTGATTGTTTGCTTGATAAGATAGCACAACTAAGGGCTTAATGCAGTTTGTCTGAAACAAAAAAATAATTCCTTCAATAAATTTTATAATACCCTTCGTCATCAAGTTATACCAATGTGATTTCAATAAAATTGTTCTATTTATCCTGTGTAATAGGGATTATTTCACATCTGTATTAATTAAATTACCTCGCCTGCTCCCTAATTTAGGTTTAATGTTGCAAAGCTAAATTTGTGGATGTCGAAATTTAAGGTACTTTTGCACATTGTCCCTAATAATTATAAATAACCAAGTAAACTCCTAATCAATATATAATGCAATTTAATTTTTTAGATTTAAAACCTGAACAAAAAAAATGGTTTAACAAAAACACATTTTTACTTACGCTTTTTAGTATGTTGTTCTTTACGCAAAGCTATGCGCAATCAATTTCAACCAGTGCCATTACAGGTGCTCCATTCTGCGCTGGTGCTGCTGTTAATGTACCTTACACTAAAACAGGAACTTTTAATGCAGGTAATATTTTTACTGCTGAATTAAGCGATGCGAGCGGAAGTTTTGCAAGTCCTGTCGCTATTGGTGCTTTAACTTCTGTCAATGCAGGCACTATTGCTTCAACAATTCCTACCAATGCCTCTACTGGTGCTGGATATAGAATTAGAGTTGTTGCTAGTAACCCAGCGGTAACCGGTACCAGTAATGCAATTAATTTAACCATTAATGCAAAACCAGCAACCCCTATTATTTCATCTGATTATTGTGTAGGTGGCGGATTTGTCCAATTGTCAAGTTCAGCTGCGTCCAGTTATTTGTGGAGTACCGGACAAACAACACAAACAATATTGGTTAATCTTGCAGGTTCATATAGCGTTACTGTTTCAAATGCAGCCGGTTGTACCAATACTGGAAGCATTCAGGTTTCAACAGAATTAGTAGTAAATGGAGGTTTTGAAGCGGGTAACACCGGTTTTACCTCAGGATACCCATTTTTAAATCCAACACCTATAGATCCTAATGGTTTAGTTCCTGAAAATTTATACACCATTACAACGGATGCACATTTTTATCATCCTAACTTTTGGGCACGTTCAAGAACAAATACAGGGTCAGGCAATTTTATGGTATTTAATGGTTCGGGTACATTGCCAGTTGCATGGCAACAAAATGTTAATGTTGTTGCAGGTACTACTTATTATTTTTCTGCCTACGCTTTAAGTGTTAACAATGTGTCTCCTTTTGCACAATTGCAGTTTAATATCAATGGAAGTCAATTAGGAACAGTTGCAGTTTTAGGTTCTGGTGTTACTGTAGCGGCTGGTCCTTTTAATTGGGTTCGCTTTTATGGCCAATACGTTGCAACAACAACCGGTTCAATTGTAATTTCTATTGTGGATTTGGAGCCAGCTTTATCGGGTAATGACTTTGCTATTGATGATATCTCTTTCTCGGCTTTATCGCCTGCCACAATTACGGTTAATCCAACAGCAAATGCTGGTGTGCCTGCTTGTGCACTTTCACCAATTAATTTAGCCGCTAATTTAACAGGTGGTATGAGTCCTTTTACTTATTCTTGGACTGGCCCAAATGGTTTTACTTCTGCGCTTGCAAATCCAGTTATTGCATCTGCTATTAGCACCAATGCAGGCGTTTATACACTTACAGTTACTGATCTTAATGGTTGTACAAGTGCGGGAAGTACTACTGTTATTGTTAACCCAGCTACAACGGTAACTGCTACTATCTCATCATCTTCCATTTGTTTAGGACAAACAGTAAATTTAACTTCTACAGGGTCTGGAGCTTCAGCCACTGCCTTGCAAGATTCATTTGATGGTATTACCAACAACTGGACAAAAACAAATACTTCTACCGGAGGTACGCCTGCCACAGCTGCCTGGACATTGCGACCGAATGGTTACAATCCTGAGTTAGCCATAAACTCTAACAATGCATCGCAATTTTATTTGTGTGATAGCTGGAACCAAAATGGTACAGCTACGAATACAATTTTGCGATCGGCAGCAATAAATACAGTGGGTTATACTTCGCTTAGCTTAAACTTTTTTCACTATTTTAGATTTGCAGCCGCAACAGGGAATACTGGAAGGGTAGAGGTTTCTACCAATAATACTACTTGGGCTATTGTAGCTAGCTACGGTGCAAATGAAGGAACAAATACTGCATTTCAAAGTAGAACAATTAATTTAAATGCATATATCGGAAATACCACTTTATATGTTCGTTTCAGATATACATCCACAGCAAGGGCTAAATATTGGGCTATTGATAATGTAAGATTAAATGGAAATACTTCAGCAGCGTTTAGTTGGTCATCAATACCTGTTGGATTTAGCTCTAATTTGCAAAATCCTACAGCTGTAGCGCCAATTGTGTCAACAAGTTATACTCCAACAGTTACTTTCTCTATTGGATGTACAGCTGCTGCAGCCCCTGTTTCAGTGGTTGTTGGCTCAGTGCTTACATCAAGTGCTTCGCCTTCAGAGTTTTGCCTTGTTGGTGGCACTTCTGTTTTAACAGTTACTGTTCCCACAGGTTATACTGCTGATTGGTATGCTGCTCCAACCGGCGGATTGCCATTAGCAGGTGGAACAAATACCTTAACTTATTCGCCAGTAGTATTGGCCACAACAACTTATTATGTTCAAGTAAGAAAAAGTAATAATACTTGTTCGGCTACTTCCAGAACCCCAATTACTGTTACCGTAAATGGTGTACAAGTTCCATCAGTTACTACATCTATTACATCAGGCTCAAACCCTTCATGTAATGGGGCTGCTGTAACTTTTACCGCAGTGCCAACAAATGGCGGTGCTTCACCAACTTATCAATGGACTAAAAATGGGATTGATATACCGGGTGCTACATCAGTTACCTATACTGGAGTGGCTGGATCGGCTTTTATTAACGGCGATTTGATTCGTGTTGTATTAACATCCAATGCAAATTGTGCAAGCCCAACTGTGGCTACAAGTGCAGCTATCTCAATTGGAGTAACACCTATTCTTGTGCCAAGTGCTAATATTTCAATAACTTCTGGTAGTAACCCAGCCTGCAGCGGAAGCTCAATAACTTTTACTGCAGTGCCAACAAATGGAGGAGCTACGCCATTGTATCAATGGACTAAAAATGGAATTAATATTACGGGAGCCACCTCAGCTACTTATGTAGGTTTAGTAGGTACTTCAGTTCTTGATGGCGATATAATTAGAGTGGTTTTAACTTCTAATGCAAATTGTGTAAGTCCTACTACAGCCACAAGTGCATCTATTACTGTGTCAGTAATAAATAATGTTGCTCCATCTGTTATTACTGCAATTACTGCTGGTTCAAATCCAATATGTATCAACAATTCAGTAACTTTTACGGCTACACCAACAAATGGAGGGCCTGCCCCAGCATATCAATGGACAAAAAATGGTAGCAACATTGTTGGCGCAACTTCAGCAACATACACAGCACTATCTGGCACTGATTTTATTAATGACGACATAATTAGGGTGACTTTAACTTCTAACCTTGCTTGTGTTTCACCAGCATCAGCAACAAGTATTGCCATTGCCATGGTCATAAAAGAATCTCCAACTGCAAGTGCTAGTGCCTCTCCTACAACTGTTTGTAGTGGTGCAACAGTAAACTTAACTGCCACTGCCCCAACTGTTAAACCAACAACACTCTTAAGTGAAAATTTTAATGCTGCAACAAACGCTTGGACTAAAACCAATACCTCAACAGGAGGCAACACTGCTGCTGCAGCTTGGACATTGAGACAAAATGGTTACAACCCTGGAATTATTATTATTTCAAATAATGCATCTCAGTTTTATTTGTCAAATAGTAGAGGACAAAATGGAACATTAACCAGAACTACCTTAGTTTCTCCTGTAATGAATACAGTTGGCTATACTGCTTTGAGTTTAAATTTTTGGCACTACTATAATTACGTTGGTCCCGCGCCAAGCGATTCAGCTATAGTTGAAGTATCTACAAATGGAGGTGCAAATTGGATCATCGTAGCTAGTTATGTTGCTAACCAGGGTGCTGCTAACGGATTTGTTAATCCAACCATTGATTTAAATGCTTATATTAACAAAGCTACTTTCAATATCAGGTTTAGATATGCAACAACAGCGCGCAAACGTTATTGGGCAATTGATAATGTAACTGTTACGGGTACACCTATAACTTATACTTATGCTTGGTCATCTGCACCAGCAGGATACAGTTCAGCTTTGCAAAACCCTACTGCAAATCCAACAGTAAATAGTGTTTATTCAGTTACCATTAACAGTACTAATGGCTGTACTGCCAGCGCTTCTAGTGCTTCAGTAAGTGTTAACCCAAGTCCAGTGCCAGCTGTTGAAACTGCAATTACTACAGGCTCAAATCCATCTTGTAATGGTAATTCGGTAACTTTTACCGCTACACCAACAAATGGTGGTGCTTCTCCAACATATCAATGGACTAAAAATGGAGCTAATATAGCGGGAGCTAATTCGGACACATACACTGCAGTTGCAGGAACAAATTTTGTAAGTGGTGATTTAATTAGGGTTGTATTAACAAGTAATGCTGCTTGCGCAAGCCCAGCAATTGTAACAAGTACGCCAATTACTATGATTATAAATGCAAATTTAGCTCCAACCGTTTCAATTGCGATTACAAGTGGTTCAAATCCATCATGCAATGGTAGTGCAATAACTTTTACAGCAACGCCAACTAACGGCGGAACAAGTCCTACTTATGATTTTAAAGTTGATGGAATTTCTGTTCAAAATACTTCATCAAATGTCTATACAACAAATACATTAACCACTGGTCAACAAGTGGATGTTTTACTTACAAGTAATAATAGCTGCGCTTCTGTGCCAAACGCAACTAGTAATGCTATAACTATCACATTCTTAACACCAGTAACACCTACAATTAGCATAAGCAGCTCACAAACAAACTTATGTACTGTAGGTATTAGCTTTAGTTCTTCAATCACTAATGGCGGTTTAAGCCCTGCTTATCAATGGAAAAGAAATGCAACCAATATCCCTGGAGCTAACAGTGCTACGTTTACTTCAACTGGTTTAGTCAATGGCGA
Source organism: Chitinophaga pinensis (assembly GCA_945872355.1). Classification (GTDB taxonomy): domain Bacteria; phylum Bacteroidota; class Bacteroidia; order UBA4408; family UBA4408; genus CAIKXD01. The sequence continues at coordinate 33,583 of CAMBZU010000021.1, read as the reverse complement.
TATAATTACATGTGAATTAACTTCCAATGCAGCTTGTCCAATTCCTGCGGCTGTGGTTTCAAATAGTATAAATATAGTTATTATAGGAGCAACAACCACTTGGTTAGGTTTAACTAACGATTGGAGTGTTGGCTCTCCAATTAATTGGAATAACGGTTATCCTTCAAGCAATACCACGGCAATTATTCCTGCAGGCACACCAAATCAACCTCAAGTTAATGATGTTGTGGAGTGTTTAAATATTCAAATTGAATCAGGAGCAAGTTTAACCATCAATGGGGTAAATCAAATAAATGTGTATGGTAAATTTACCAATAATGGAACATTCAATCCAGGATTTGGATCGGTAGAGTTTTTAAGTTGCAGTGGAACTTCATTGCAAGCACATGAAATAACCAGTAACAATGGAACCGCATCAAACTTCTTTAATGTGACCTTAGATGATTTGGCTGGCTTAAATTTAACTGCCGATGCCAATATTTCAGGAACCTTAACATTGACAAATGGTAACTTTAACAATGCCAGCAATATATTTACATTTGTATCAACAGCAAGTGGCACAGCGCGTATTGCACCTGTTCCTGCAACAGCCAATTTTGTAGGTAATATCACAATGCAACGTTATGCCCCAGGACCAAAAACAGGTTGGACACAATTAGGTACTCCAATTCAGGGTGCTACTTTAGCGCAATGGCATGATGATTTCGCAACTTCTGGTTACACAGGTTCAACTGGCAACGCTGGAGGTTTTGTATCGGTTTATACCTACAATGAATCAACAGCAGGTTTATTTGATGCTGCAGGTTCTTATGTGGCAGCAACTAATGTAACCAATAGCTTAACAGTAGGAAAAGGATTTTGGATATACCTTGGAACTGGCTCCGTAAATACAGCCAATGTTACAATAGATGTAACTGGGCAACCAAACACAGGTAATTTTAACTTTAATCCAAGTTATACCAATTCAGGTTTCCCATTTGATGATGGATATAATTTAATAGCTAATCCATATCCAAGTGCTATCGATTGGTTATCTCCAAATTGGACAAAAACAAATATCAATAACGCTGTTTACATGTATCAAGCCGATAATGGACAATATGCAAGTTTTGTTGACGGAATTGCTACCAATGGAGGTTCAAGATTTATCGCTTCATCTCAAGGTTTCTATATTCAAACTAATGCAGCAAACCCCGTTTTAAGCATTACAGAAAATGCTAAAACATCATCTAACCCTGTATTTATTAAGGAAGAGGATCCAGCAAACGTATTAAGAATAAAAGTAAATGGCGATGATGTGAATGATGAAATGGTGATTCATCTTAACCAATCTGCAAAGACAAACTTTGATGGAAATTATGATGCTAAGAAAATGTTCAGCAACGATCCTTTAAATCCTTCTATTAGTAGTCTTAAAAATGACTATGACTTATCTATCAATAGCTTGCCGTATAGTGGAAGCACCATGAGTATTCCAGTACGTGTAACTGTTGGAAGTAATGGTATGTACAATTTAAGTTGGACTGGCATGGAAGGCTTCGCAGAAGGTAGCTGCTTTGTTATTGAAGATTTAGATAATGGTATTAAAACTACTTTAGAAAAAAATGGACTTTACTACTTTAGTGCTACTGCTGGTTTTAAAGCACCACGTTTTGTTATCCATGTGAGCACCCCATTGCCACGTAGCGTAGCAGAAGCAAGTTGCAGTAATAGTCAAGATGGAAGTATCACTGTTGCAAATCCTTCAACCACTGAAAGTACAGTGCAACTAAAAGATGTAAATGGTAATTTAATTAAAGAAGCTACAATTACCAGTACTTATACTTTTGACAATTTGGCTGTAGGAACTTATCAATTAAATTATCCATTAGTAACAGCTTGTGGTGATATGACTCAATTGGTAAATGTTACAGCTGCTAAACAATTAACTGCCAACTTTGAAGTAAGTGCTACAGAAGTAAAAAATACTGAAGAGGTTACATTTACTACAGCACAATCAAAAGGAAATAACCTTACTTGGGATTTTGGTGATGGCACAACTGCAAATGGAGCGTCAATCATTAAGCATCAATACAAAGAAGCTGGTGTTTATCAGGTAAGTTTAACAAATAGCAAAGGTGAATGTAGCATTACTGAAAGAACTGTTTTAAATGTAAGCAAAGGCGCACAAAGCCAAGCAAATAGCATGGAAGTGAATCAACAAAATGGTACTTTCTATGCCGTGTTTAACTTTGCTGAAAACACATTGGTAACAATAAGATTAACAAATGCAATAGGTCAAGAAGTTACAGCTACTCAGCAGTTTGAAGGTAAAAACGGAAGAGTTAAATTGCAATTAGACAATGCAGCCGAAGGTATTTACATGGTAATTTTAAACAATGGTAAAGAAAGCATCACACAAAAAATAGTGAAGTAATAAACCATATTTGAAAATCATAAGGAAAAGCGGCTTATCAATTGATAAGCCGCTTTTTTAGTTATACCGATGTGAAATATGTAATGGCACAAATTTGTTTCACGGCATTTGTCCCAAACTTTTTTCCGATCGGCATTTACTAATGAATTATTTTAAATTATTGTCATAATTTATAAATCACATTGGTATTATTTATAGCCCCCAAATAAATCACGTAAAAATAAAACTTCCACTATTTGTCGAAATAAAAGCAAACTTAGTAGTTTATTATTGTGTTTTAAAAATCATCAATTATGAGTGATGCTCTCAAATAAAAGCATGAGTGCTTTTTATGATAAGATATTTCAATTGAAAAAATAGATAAAAAAAATAGGCTTCCATCTTAATATCCTAAAACATTTCTCTGTTTATTGAGTATAAGGCTGTAATAGAATTTAAAAATAGCTTACAGCCCAGTATATATTCACTCTTTAAACCTCAATGTTATGAAAACAAAACTACTCCTCTTAATCAGTTTTATTACGATTGTTTTTTCGACTAAAACTTTTGCAGACTGCACACTTAACGCGGACATAAATGCAAGTTCAAACCCTTTAGTTAGCTGTTCTGGTATTGTTACAATCAATGCCAAATTAACAATGGATGTAAACTATGATTTGTCAGCCTCAGGAATAACGCAATTTATTATATCATCAACTGGCGAGGTCAACTGGCAGGCCAATAGTGTAAATTTGAATTTACCCAATAATTGTCAATTGATTATTGAACCCGGTAGTGCAGGTACTACTTCAGGAATTGCCGGCGTACCTTGTAGCGCCAATCGCACCATTAGTTTTGGCGGTGTAACCATTGTAAGTTGTAATGGCGGTGGTGCAGGTATTGATTACAGCTTTTCGCAAGTAAATACCAATGGTGGAATTAGTGGCCCTCTTTTAATTACTGCAAGTTCTAATTCTACTGTATGCGTTAGTAATACGTTGAACCTTACTGCAACTTGGAGTGGAGGAATATCAGCTTACACTTTTTCATGGAAAAACCCTTCAAATACTGTTTTCTCAACCACACAAAATCCTACCGTTACACCTGCTGTTGCAGGAACATATAATGTAATTATTACTGATGGTTCAGGCGCTACGGCAAGTTCAAATGTAGTTGTAACTGTAAGTGGCGCTGCACCTAGTGCGCCAACTGCACCTATTAATGCCTCAAGATGTGGTGCAGGAACAGTCACTCTTTCTGCTACTCCTGCCGCAGGTTCAACAATCGACTGGTATAGTGCATCTACTGGAGGAACAGCATTAACTGGTGGTATAGGTACAAATTCGTATACAACACCAAGTATTTCAAGCAATACCACCTATTACGCGCAGTCAAGAAATACTTCGGGTTGTGCAGGTGTATCTTCAACGAGAACAGCAGTTGTTGCCACAGTAAATCCAGTTTTATTGCCAACTATTTCAATAACATCTTCGCAAATTAATTTATGTACAAGCGGTATAGTATTTAGTGCATCAATTACAAACGGCGGCGCAAGCCCAAGTTATCAATGGAAAAAAAATGGAAGCAATCTTCTTTCAGCAGTTGGCTCAACCATAGCAGCTTCAAATTTTGTGGATGGTGATTTAATTACTTGCCAATTAACATCTAATGCAACTTGTGCTTCACCAACTACTGTTTTATCTAATGAAATTACCGTTGCTATTTCGGCACCAACAACAACATGGTTAGGCTTAACCAATGATTGGGATATTGGTTCACCTATCAATTGGAGCAATGGCTATCCATCTTCAAATACAACGGCCATTATTCCTGCGGGAACTGCCAATAATCCCCAAGTGAATGGAGTTGCTGAGTGCTATAATTTAATTATTGAGTCAGGTGCTATTCTTACAATTAATGGGGTAAATACGATAGGTATTTATGGAAGTTTAACTAATGATGGTACACTCATTCCAAACTTTGGTGAGGTTCAATTTTTAACTTGTGCGGGAATTTCTAGCACATCACATAGCATTCAATCAAATAACCTATCAACTACTAACTTTTATAGTTTATTACTTGATGATGCCAATGGTTTAAACTTAAATAGCAATGCAACAATAAAGGGTTTTCTAAAGCTTAACAACGGTACATTTACTAACAATGGTGTAGATTTTACCTTTGTCTCTACTGCCACAGGCACTGCGCGTATTAATGCCGTGCCGCCAACTGCAAATTATGTTGGTAATATTACCATGCAACGTTATGCACCCGGACCACTTACTGGCTGGGCATTGTTAGGAGCCCCCGTGCAAGGTGCTACATTAGCCAGTTGGACGGACGATTTTGCCACCTCTGGTTTTTCAGGATCAACTGATCCGAGCTTGTCCTTTATTTCTATTTATAATTACGATGAAACAGCTCCTGGTTTGTTCGACGACCCTGCATCTTATATAGCTGCCACAAATACTAGTAATGCAATTGCACTTGGAAAAGGGAAATGGGTATATTTAGGAACAGGGATTACAAATACAGCTGATATAACAATTGATGTTACCGGTCAACCTTATGTGGGTAATTTTAATTTCAATATTACTTATACCAATTCAGGAAATGTATTAGATGATGGCTTTAATTTAATTTCAAATCCTTATCCGAGCGCTGTTGACTGGTTATCTTCTGGATGGACAAAAACGAATACAAATAATGCTATATATATGTTTCAAGCAAATAATGGGCAATATTCAAGTTTTGTAAATGGTATTTCAACTAACGGTGGCTCTAGATACATTGCATCTTCACAGGGTTTTTATGTGCAAGCCAATGCTGCAAGTCCGGTGCTTTCAGTTACTGAAAATGCTAAATCATTAACAAGTCCGGTATTAATCAAGGAAACTGAAATAAATAATATGTTAAGATTAAGGTTAGTTGGTAATAATCTTCAAGATGAAGCAGTGGTTTATTTTGATAAAAATGCAACAAATACTTTTGATGGCAATTACGATGCAGCTAAATTTTTAAGCACAAATCCATTGAATCCTTCTATTGCAAGTGTTATAAATTCGAGAGATTTAAGTATTAATGGTATGCCTTTTCAAGCCAAAACAATACATATTCCATTAAGAGTTACAGCTGGTGTTTCAGGTACTTATAATATTTCTTGGAGTGGCTTGCAAAGTTTTGCACCCAATGCATGCTTTACTTTGGAAGATATTGAAAATGGCAATGTTATTAACTTAAAAACCAATGTGATTTATTTCTTCAATCTTAATGTTGGAGCAAATGAACCTCGTTTTATTCTACATATTGATTTGCCAATGCCAATTGTTAATACTCCTGCTTCTTGTAATAATACAAATGATGGAAGTATAACGGTACAAAATCAATCTGGCAGCAATTGCTTAATTCAATTGCAATCAAACAATCAAATACTTGCAACTGCTCAATTCAATAGCTTAACACATACTTTTAATAACCTACTGCCAGGTAATTATAATATTATATATCCCGAAGCACAAATCTGTGGTAATATGAGTCAAGCCATAGAAGTAAAAGCAGCAAAAACTGTAATTGCTTTAATTGAAGTAACAAATACTCACCCACAAGTAAATGATAATGTCAATTTTAGATCACCTAAAAGCAAAGGCATAACTTATTTATGGGACTTTGGAGATGGAACAACTGCTCAAGGATTTTTAGCTGCACATCAGTATTTAAATGAAGGGATTTATACTGCAACTTTAACTTGCACAAAAGGTAATTGTGAAGATGTGAAATCAGTTGAAATCAATGTTAAAAATACGAGTTCAACTAACCGTGAAATAATTGAAGTGCAAACAATTAATGGTGCTTTTTATGCGGTATTTAATTCAGATCAATTGATAAATGCTAACATTAGTGTACATAACGCTTTAGGACAAACTATAGGAAACACAGTAACATTTGAGGGTAAAAATGGCAATGTATTGCTTGATATTAACGATGTGCCTGAGGGGATTTATATGGTAAGCATTGCAAATGGTAATAAAATTACTACTAAGAAAATAGTAAAGTAATATTACTTAATTTTTAAAGTCGGTTGTTTAAGCAAATTAAACAACCGACTTTTGCTTTTTTGATATGTGGTGTTTCAATTCACAACATTTAACGCTCTTAATCAGTTTTAACAAAAGTGCGTATGTTTTTTTATTAAATTTGAAGTCAACATTCATAATTATGAATGTTTTGTAACTGCTAAGAGGCAATATGAATAACTATGAATTACTCATTCAAAAACTGGATGAGTTCATTAGAAAATATTATAAGAATCAATTAATAAGAGGAGCTATTTATAGCTTATCACTGCTATTATTGTCTTATCTGAGCATTACCTTAATTGAGTATTTTGGTAATTTTGGCACAGGCGTTAGAGCCACTTTATATTATGGTTTTATTCTCTCTGCGCTTGTTGTTATTGGTTTGTGGGTTATTGTTCCAATCACTAAACTTAATAGGTTAGGTTCTATTATTTCTCATCAAAGTGCCGCTGCTATTATTGGTATCCATTTTAAACATGTAAATGATAAGCTTACCAATGTGCTGCAATTGAAAGGAAATGCTATTGATAATCAAAGTTCAAAGGATTTACTTGAAGCCGCAATAAATCAAAAAATATTAGAATTAAAACCAGTCCCTTTTAGCGCAGCTATCGATTTATCGCAAAATAAAAAATACCTTAAATACGCTTTAGTGCCTCTGCTTATTATACTTGCTTTGTTAGTTGCTTCTCCAAGTATTTTAACTGAAAGTACAAAAAGAATTGTGGCCCATGGAACATATTTTGAGAAACAAGCGCCATTCACTTTTACTATTGAGAATGATAAATTACAAGGCATACAGCAACAAGATTTTGAAATTAAAATTAAAGTAACGGGCGCTGAAATTCCTGATGCGGCTTTTATTGAAATAGAGAATAATCAGTTCCGACTTGATAAAAGTGACAAGCTACATTTTACCTATATAATTAAAAATTTACCCAAGGATATTGTTTTTAGACTGTTTGCTGATGGCTTTTATAGCAAGCCTTTTCAGATTAATGCGCTGCCCAATCCAACGCTGCTAAATTTCACTGTGAATCTTATTTATCCATCTTATTTGCAAAGAAAATCTGAACAATTAGCTAACACGGGCGATTTAATAATTCCTTCAGGAACTAAAGTGAATTGGAATATTAAGACTGAAAATACGAGCAAGTTGGTGGCCGATTTTAATGGCAATTTAATTGATTTAAAACAAGGCAATGAAAATGAATTTACATTGAGTAGCATATTTGTTCAAAATCAAAACTATAGCCTACTTGCGTCAAATCAGTTTCTTAAAGGGAAAGAAGCTATTAATTATACCATTGAAGTAATTCCAGATGTTTATCCTTCAATAAAGGTGGAAGAAAAAGTTGATAGTAATTCAGTTAAACATGTTTATTTTAAAGGTGATATCAAAGACGATTATGGCTTTTATGATTTAAATTTATGTTTTAAGAAAACAAGTTTAGATTCAAGCAATACAGCATCTAAGGAACAACGATTAGCACTTCCAATAAATAAAACAACAGCGCAAGATAACTTCTTTTATCATTGGGATTTAGAGAAATTAGGTATGCAAGCTGGCGATGCTTATGAATATTATTTTGAAGTTAGAGATAATGATGCAATTAATGGATTTAAATCAAGTCGTACACAAAAAATGTTTCATAAAGCGCCTTCATTAAAAGAGATTGCAGCTAACGCGGACAAAGACAATCAAAAATTAAAGGAAGAGTTAACTGCTTCTGCGCAGCAAGCCAAAGATCTTCAACGTGAGATGAACGAGATGAATAAAAAATTGATTGATAAAAAGACACTCAATTTTGACGACATCAAAAAAATGAAAGATATGTTGGAGAAACAAAAGGATTTACAAAATAGAGTAGAAAATTTGGAGAAAGAAAACAAGCAGAACTTTGAAAAGCAAAACGAATTTAAAAATCCTGATGAACAACTTTTAGAGAAGCACAAGCAATTAGAAGAACTCATGAAAAACATCATGACAGATGAAATGAAAGAGAAGTTGAAAGAGCTTGAAAAGTTGTTGCAACAAATGGATAAAGAGAAAACCCAAGATGCTTTAGAGAAAATGAAATTAGATGCCAAAGACATGGAAAAAGAATTGGATCGAACGCTTGAAGCATTTAAGAAAATGGAGTTGGAGCAAAAGTTAGATGATGCGATAAAAGACCTTGATAAGTTGGCAGATGATCAAAAAAAATTGGCTGAAAAAACAGAACAAAAGCAAGACAATAACGCCGAGCTAAAAAAGCAACAAGAAGAGCTCAACAAAAAATTTGATGACCTTAAAAAGGATATGAATGACCTCGAAAAAAAGAATGCGGAGTTGGAGGATCCTATGAAAATGCCCGATACAGAAAAGCAGGAGGAAGATATTAAAAAAGACATGGAGGAAAGTGGCGAACAATTGGATCAGAAGCAAAATAAAAAAGCATCAAAATCGCAAAAAAGTGCGGCTCAAAAAATGGAAGAAATGAGCCAAAAAATGAAGCAAGCCAAGTCGGAAGAGGAGGAAAGTGGAGAAGATGAGCAAGCCTTGCGACAGATATTAGAAAATTTGATAGCTGTTTCATTTGCTGAAGAAGAGCTGATGAATAAAATAAAAGTGATTGATCGGGCTAATCCTCAATATTTAAAGTTGATTCAACAGCAGAAAAAAATAAAAGATGATGCTAAGATGATAGAGGATTCGCTTTTTGCGCTGAGTAAGAGGCAACCTAAAATAGAAGCTTATGTAAATCGTGAAATTGCTGATATTAATAGCAATATGACAAAAGCACTGCGTTTTATGGAAGACAGAAATACGCAAGAAGCAGCATCAAGAGGGCAATACGTAATGACTGCCGTAAATAATTTAGCTTTATTGTTGAGCGAATCTTTAAAACAAATGCAACAGCAGCAGCAACAAAGCAAAAATTCTAAGCCTGGATCGGGCAGCTGCAAAAAGCCAGGAGGCACAGGCAGTAAACCTTCTATGAGTAAAATGAAGGCTATGCAAGAGCAAATCAATAAGCAAATTGAAAAAATGAAGGAGCAAATGGCCAAAGAAAAGGGAAAAGAAGGAGAAAAAGGTAAAAAGGGTCAAAGTAAACCAGGAGGAGCAGGGGATGGTGGCACAAGTGAAGGATTAGCAAAGTTAGCGGCACAGCAAGAGGCATTAAGAAGAGAATTGCAAAAGGCAGCTGATAAAATGGGTAAAGATGGCAAACAAGGAAATGGTGGTTTAAGTAAGCTGGCTGAAGATATGGAGAAAACAGAAAACGACTTGGTAAATAAAATGATAAGCCAAGAAACACTTAAACGCCAACAAGATATTTTAACCAGACTTTTAGAAGCTGAAAAAGCTGAGCGAGAGCGCGAGTTAGATGAAAAAAGAGAATCACAAGAACCAAAAAATGAAATTTTTCGTAACCAAAATCAATTTTTAGAGTATAACACGCTGAAACAAAAAGAGGCGGAGTTGTTACAAACCATTCCTCCTTCATTAAATCAATTTTATAAAAATAAGGTAAATGAGTATTTCAACAACTTTAATTAACCCTAAAAATGCGCATGGAATGATAACGGACCAATCTATTAAGTTTGCATCGCGCTACGAAAATTTAGCTATAGCTGAAAAATTAATCAACGATGTAAGCGAGCAGTATCAACTACCCGAAGATTATTATGGTAACATTTTGGTAGCTGTAACCGAAGCAGTAAATAACGCCATTCAGCATGGCAATAAATCAAATCCGGATAAAAATATTGAAGTCATTTTTAGTAAAGTGCAAAATACCTTGCATTTTACCATTAAAGATGAAGGCGATGGTTTTGATTTTGAAAATATCCCTGACCCAACAGACCCCGCCAACATTGAAAAAATTAATGGTAGAGGTGTGTTTTTAATGAGGAACTTGGCCGATCATGTGTCATTTTCTGAAAATGGGAAAGTAGTTCAACTAGATTTTGAATTGGAAGTTTTGATGGTAGAATAATTACACTAGATTTTGAGTAAATTACTTGTTGCCATTAATTTTTTTAAGGCTGATGTAACTTTTATACCTAAGCAAAAAAATATACTTAGGCATTGGATGGTTGATGTGGCCAACATACATCATTGTAATATTGATCAGATAGATTTTATCTTTTGTTCTGATACATATTTGTTGAATATCAATCAGCAATTTTTAGCACACGATACCTTTACTGATATTATTACCTTTGATTACAGTGTGGCTTCAAAAGCCACTTCAAAAGCCATCTCTGGCGAAATATATGTTAGCATTGAACGCGTTAAAGAAAACGCAAAAATATTTAAAACAAGTTATGTAAATGAACTGCACCGTGTAATGATTCATGGGCTGTTGCATTTGTGTGGGTTTAAAGATAAAAAGACATCAGATCAACTACAAATGCGAAGGCAAGAAGATGATGCTTTAAAAGTGCTAGAAAAGTTTATTTTAATATAATAAATTTATAATGCAGCAAGGTGCATAGCTCCTCCCGATTAGTTATGATAAAGTAATTTCTTAAGCGATCTGTTTTTTTATAATTTTTATAATTTTCAATTGTGTTCTTTATCTTTGTTTTTATGAGAAAAAATATTTTTTTGGTTTTTATTTTAGCGTTTACGCATAGTGCATTTTGCCAACTACAAAATCCATCCTTTGAACTTTGGGATGCAGGCGATCCAATTTACTGGCAAACCTCTAATTTTTATGACCCTGGAACTGCCATCCAATCAACAGATGCTCACGGGGGAGTTTTTGCTTTAAATTTGAATGTGGTATTGGATAGCAATGGCACTGCTGTTGCACCATACGCTATTAATAGTTTTCCTTTAACAACGATGCCACAGGTGCTTACTTTTTGGATGAAAGGAAATTTGGCAGGCAATAACAACATCAATGTTTCTTTTACTTTGGTTGAAACTGACTCGGCTGCTAATATGCTGGCCTATGGTGATCAAACATTTACAAGTGTAAGTAATGTGTATCAATATAAATTTTTAAATATTCTAAACTTGGCTGGTCCTTCATTATTAGGACAAGGGAATGTTTATTTTGCCATTGGGGCCAATGTGGGCAATACGCCTAATATAAATTCATCATTATTTATTGACGACCTTTATTTAGGTATAGATAATACGAGCTTTGAAGAACAATCAAAGTTAGATGAAGTTATTGAAAAGGTTTATCCCAACCCTGCTAATGAAGAGGCGTTTATGGTATTTAATCAAAAAAAGTATGGTAAAGTTACATTGAAATTGTATGATTTGATGGGCAATTTAATACAAGAAATACTGAATGAAAATATGACAGAAGGAAGATACAAAGCCGAAATAAATACTTCGCAATTAAATAGTGGGATTTATTTGTGTAAACTTACAATAGATGATGTTGACTATTGCAGTAAGCTCATTAAAAACTAATATTTGAATATTGATGAATAAGGATCTCTAAAGCTTAATTTGGTTTAAACTTTCTTTTTAGCGTCAATATTTGCGCGTATAGTAAACACGTGTGATAGCAAACCAACCTGCTGACCCACGTTTGTGAGTGCGTAATCAAGTGAAATATTAAATATTTTTACACCAATGCCAAAATTAGGCTGTGCGGTTTGCACTACAATATTGTTTTGCTCTTTTACTTCTTGTATATTGTTTAAGCCAGCTCTTAAGAAAACAACTTTATTATAATCTAACTCTAGGCCAAAATGAGGATCAATACTTATGATTTTTGATTTGATTAATACGTTTCTTTTACCATCAGTTGTAATATCTAAATCGAGTGAAGGCGTTGCACTAAATTTTTTAAAACCAAATTTATAGGCTACACCAGGTATAATTTTAGGAAGTGTTACTTCCATACTATTAACTGGAATTTCGTTGCCTGTTTGGGTGAAAATTTCTTTAGTTCTGTCGCTTAATGAATAGCTCCAAGCATTAATAGTTCCTGTAATATCTCGAAACATAACACCGGCTCTAAAATTTTTCTTACGGTATTGCAAACCTGCATCAAGTCCAAATCCCCATGAATTTGCAAAATCGCCAATGATCCTGCGCACTACTTTTACATTGGCGCCAAAGCTTAAGCCAGGATATTTTAATTTACGTGCATAAGAACCCATAAAGGCATAATCAGCAGCAGAAAAAGTGGTTATTCTATTATAGTCAATTTGACCATTGCTATTAATGAGCTCTGTGGTATTTGGTATATCATCAACACCAAATCTTATGATGCTAAAAGCCATGGTTGAAGAGCTATCTATTTTTTTTGAAATAGCACCATAATCATATTTGGCAATGCCTGCAAAATATTCGGAGTGCATAAAAGCTGCTTGTATATTATTTTCGATATGCACTAGGCCAGCAGGATTCCAATAACCAGCAGTGATATCATTAGTAGTGGCCGAAACAGCTTTTCCTAAACCAAGCGCCTGCGAACCAACACCGATGGCTAAAAATTCATTACTATATTTTGGGGCTTGCGCCTTTAATGCGTGAGCGCCAACAATTAATGAAAATAATAAAAGGAGCGTATTTTTCATTTTTAAAATTCAGTGAACTTTTTAGAAACGCAAAAATAGATTTATTATTGCAAATTTAGCTATCTATTGATAAATGCGCTATAAATTATCGCAATTCATTTTATTCTTATTTATTAAATAAGGAAAGATAAAAATTAAAATAGCGATCAACAATATTGTCTATAAGCACTATTTATTGGTATAATTCAGAAAAAAATATATTTATTTACACCATGGATTCAATATTTGCTCAATTAAATTTATTGGAGCGTTTACAGTGTAAAAACGACTTGTATTATACAGATGGTTTGTATGCTGCAGCGCGTGTTTGGGCGTGTAATAATTATCATCGTAAAGACAATACATGTTTTTTTACTGCATGTGTTGGATTAACATTAATACGTTATCGAAAATTATTTAAAGCTGAAGAGCTTGAAATTGTTGATGGAATATTGGAAAGAATGCATGCTGCTTTTGAAAATTTCAGAAATAAAGATGGACATGCTTCCTACAATTTTTGGCAAACGATGCCTAGTAAGCACTTTCCAGGTGGTTATTTTGCACATCGATTTAATTTTTTTATGATACCTGATGATATTGATGATAGTGCTATGATTCATTTGGTTAAAAGGCACACCAAAGAAGAGCAATTGGCATTAAAGGAAAAGATGATTAAGTATGCAGTTGGTAATTTAAAATGGCCAGACAAACCTGTTAAAGGCTACGAAAAATTTAAACCTTACAATACTTTTTTTGTGAAAAATATGCCTGCGGCTTTTGATGTTTGTGCGCTTAGCAATGCATTGTATTTTATATATCATGCTCAATTAACACTGAACGAACAAGATGAACATAGCTTAGCAATTATAACAAAATGCATAGCTCAAAATGATCATTTACATAGGCCGTATGAGATGTCGCCCTACTATCCTAATAGCATTTTAATTATTTATCATGTGGTGAGGTTAATGATTGATTTTAGTGTGGAGTGCCTTTTTCGTTATCGAGAAAAGATATTGAATCAAAGCAAGCAATTGTTATTGAATACTACGCAAAACAAAATGGAGCAATTGTTACTTACGATTTGTATTCAAAAAATAGAACCACAAATTATACACATTGATGAGCCCAATATGAAAGAAAAAAAACACTTCTCCTTTTTTGTTGCTGGGTTATTAGGAGAAGTGCGTCCAAAATGGTTGAGGTCTTTGGCATTTTCAAACGTAACGCACATCAAATATCAATCGGGTGCTTGTGCGGAGGCTTTATGGTTAGAACATTTGTTACTTAACAGTGCAGCAAAAAAGCTTATTTTAGATAATTAAAGAGTTCATTTTTTACCTTATCATCAATAAATTTACCACCATAGCTTGAGGTAACTGTATTGCTATTTACATCCTGCACGCCTCTTGAAGAAACACATAAATGATGTGCATCAATAATAACAGCTACATCTTCAGTTTGTAAAATTGTTTTTAGTTCATTTGCAATTTGAATGGTTAGTCTTTCTTGCACTTGAGGTCTTTTTGCAAAATACTGCACAATCCTATTTAATTTAGAAAGTCCTATGACCTTACCATCGGAATAATAAGCAATATGCGCTTTACCGATGATTGGGACAAAGTGATGTTCACAGTTGCTGTAGAAAGTAATTTCTTTTTCAACTAACATTTCTTTATATCTGTATTTATTTTCAAAAAGCGCTATTTTAGGTTTGTTTGCCGGATTTAGGCCACTGAAAATTTCTTTTACATACATTTTAGCGACTCTTTCGGGTGTGCCTCTTAGGCTGTCGTCATTTAAGTCTAAACCCAAAATGTGCATTATTTCTGTGAAATTTTTGGCAATCAGCTCCATTTTAAGATTGTCATCCATTTTAAAGGCATCTTCGCGCAATGGGGTATCAATACTTGTCATTATATGCATATCGCCTAGATCTTCAGCGGAAATGCTTATTTTTTTGGAGTCTTTCATTTTGTTTAATTTATCTGTGTAAAAGTTAAACACAAGTAAATAAATATTGTTTTGAGTAAGTGCTTTTTGCTTCAAATTAGTTTATAGATGCTATTTAAAGTTTTAACCCAAATTGCATTAAAAATCTACTCAAATTATTTTATACCGATGTGAAATAAGTAATGGCCCAAATTTGTTTCACGGCATTTGTCCCAAACTTTTTGCCGATCGGCATTTACCAGTATAAGATTTTAAATTATTGGCAAAATTTATAAATCACATAGGTATTACTTCAATCTCAAGCAATAACCCATTTTGAATTTGAAAATAACTTGGTATTCTTTTAATCCAAAATACTTCGTGAGCAATGATATTATTGTAAAATTTTGTTGATCAACGATTCCTACTGTGTAATCAGGGTTTAAGGTAAATTGAATGAATAAAATTATTACTGGTAAGATAAAGGATAAGCATAATATTTACTTATTTATTTGAGTAGGCCAAGGCTAAAAATGAAACTTTACAATTGGCCGCCTTTAATAAAGTATTTGCACAAGCCTCTATGGTGGCTCCAGTTGTAATAACATCATCAACAAGAATTATATGTTTATTCTCAATAAGATGAAGTTCTTCAACTTTAAATATTGTTTCAACATTTTGCCATCTTTCGAACCTGTTCTTTTTAGTTTGTGTAGAAGACGCAATTGCTCTTAACAGTATATTGTTTTGGGTAGGTATTGAAAGACCTGCAGAGAGTCCTTTGGCCAGCCATTCGCTTTGGTTATAGCCACGTTTTTTTTGTTTTATGGGGTGTAAAGGAACTGGTATAATGAGGTCTGCGTCCGAAAAGTAATTGTTTTTTGAGAGTTCTTTACCATAAATTTCGCCAATATGTTCCCCAATTTCTTTTTTGCCTTTGTATTTAAAACGATGCATTAATTGTTGCACACGATTTCCTTTATGGAAAAATAAGAAGGCGCTTGCTTTTTCAATTTTCACCCTCCCCCAAAATGTTTTATCGATAGGATTTTCATTTAATAAGTGAAAGTTGGTGAATGGAAGCTTAACTTTACAGTAGTTACAAATGAGCATTTCATGTTTATAAAGCGGCTTTCCGCATGCATTGCAGATTTCAGGAAATACCAATGAGAGTAGATCTTCAAAATAATTAAACATGATAGCTTGTTGATAATTAATATTATTTCTGTTCATTGTTAGGAACTTAGTTGCTAAATTAGCATTAAATTATATTGCGGTATTGAATAATTAAAATTAATTTCGCTCCAATTAAAAGCTGTAACTAAATAAAATCGAATATATATGGAAAATCAAGGTAAATCGGGAAACAAAATATTTATAGTCATTTCGGCTATATTGTTTTTGTTATCTTCATTCTTAGGGTGGAAGCTCTATAATACGAGTAGCGAAAAAGAAACTATTTATGTTGAAAAAGTAAAAGTAGAAACTGATTTTGCCGCTGTGAAGTCAGACTTTGAAGAGGTTAAAAAGGCTTATGATGAGCTAAGCACTGACAACAAACAGTTGCAATCTGAATTAGATTCTAAAAAAGAAGAATTGGAAGATTTGGGAATTCAATTGGAAAAATACAAGGGTGATGCCTCTATGGTAAAGAAATTAAAGCGTGAATTAGAAACTATTCGCGGTTTAATCAAGAGTTATTTGCACGAAATTGATTCATTGCAACAAGCTAACATTGGATTGCAAAATGAAAATAATCAGGTAAAGTCAGATTTAAAAAATGAGCAAGGAAAAAGTGAGCAATTAACGAAAGAGAAAAATTCATTATCACAAAAAGTTGATTTGGGTTCTAAATTAAAGGCTTATCAGTTGTTTGCTGATGCAGTAAAAGTAAAAGGTTCAGATAAAGAATCGACAACTACAAAAGCTAAAAGAGCTGATAGAGTTAGAGCTTGCTTTACTTTAAGTGAAAATAAAATTGCTAAAAAAGAAAATAAAACCATTTACATGAAAATTACAGCGCCTGGGGAAGAGGTTTTAGTAACTAGTTCCGACGATAATAATACTTTTACAAGTGACGGGCAAAAGCAATATTATAGCGCTAAGCGAGATATTTTATATGAGCAAGAAGCAAAAGAAATGTGCTTGTCGTTTACTAAAAAAGACAATGTTGATTTTAAACAAGGTAAATATAAAGTTGAAATTTTTGTAGATGGTTTAACCATTGGTACAACTAATTTTGAATTAAAATAAAAGCCTTTAATGCAATAAATAAAAGCCGTATCTAATTTGATTCGGCTTTTTTTTGTCAGTAAAAATTTACAATAGAAGCAGTTTGCGTATTAACATTTTAGCTTATTTGCATAACATCATCTCTATGCTTGGGTCATCTTCAATCTAAAATAAAATTAGGTTGCGGTAAATTGAACTTAAAAAAAATATGTTCTTTAAATACTTAAAGATTTAGTTGGTTTTAAGCAATAGCAGTTGATTTTGGAAATAATTTCAAATGCGAATTTGATTTCATTGCATTATGTGAAAAGCATATTTTAAAATAATTCAAATTAAAAGAAGGAATATTAATTGATGAGAGAAAATTTTATTAGTGAGTTAAAGAAACATTTTAGTCATGCGGCCACGCTAGGGCAGCAGCAACTTATGCAGCAGCTCAGCGATTTCATTTTAAGTGAAATACAAGATGAACTTTTTGTAATAAAAGGTTATGCAGGAACCGGAAAAACAACTTTGGTAAGTGCTGTTATAAAGAGTTTAGGTACAGTAAAATTTCAGTCCATATTATTGGCTCCAACAGGACGTGCAGCAAAGGTTTTAACACAATATTCAGGTAAATCGGCATTTACAATTCATAAAAAAATATACAAGCCAGTTACAAATGCCAATGGTCAAGGTGCATTTATATTGCAACCTAATTTGCATAAAAATACTTTGTTCATTGTAGATGAAGCTTCGATGATAGGAGATGGGAGTAGTGCTTCTGAAGGCAAGTTATTTGGCAATAGAAGCTTGTTAGAGGATTTACTTATGTATGTTTATAATGGCGAAAATTGTAAATTGATTTTAATTGGTGATACCGCTCAGTTGCCGCCAGTGGGTATGGCAGAAAGCCCTGCATTAAATAGTGAGTATTTGAAAACAAATTTTCATTGTAATGTTTATCAGTTTGAATTAACAGAAGTTGTTAGGCAGGCCAATGATAGTGGTATATTAACCAATGCCACAGCCATTAGAAACATGATAAGGGATGACAATGATGATATGCCGGCATTTATGATTAAAGATTTTGAAGATATGATTAAATTGCCTGGCGCTGATTTGGTAGATGCAATCAATGATGCCTATAAGCTTTATGGCGATGACAATACCATCATTATCTGTAGGAGTAATAAAAGGGCCAATATTTACAATCAGGAAATAAGACGAAGAATTAAATTTCACGAAGAGAGTATTAGCACTGGCGATTATTTAATGGTGGTTAAAAACAATTATTTTTGGCTCGACAATAAAGACAAAACGAGTTTTATTGCCAATGGTGATATTGCTGAAATTGTTCGCATCAAAAAAAGAGATGTAGAAATGTTTGGTTTTAACTTTGCCGATGTTACGCTGCGTTTGGTTGATTATCCCGATGAACCTGAATTTGATGCGAAGATTATTTTAGATACCATAAATGCTGATGCGCCCGCATTGAGTTATGATCAAAACAATAAATTGTTTAATGAAGTAATGGAATTTCACAGCGATGTGACTAATAAATCTGCAAGAATTTTAAAGGTAAAGCAAGATCCTTTTTTTAATGCTTTGCAAGTTAAATTTGCATATGCCATCACTTGTCATAAAGCGCAGGGTGGGCAGTGGAAAGCTGTTTTTATTGAGCAAGGTTACCTTACAGATGAAATGGTGAATAAAGAGTTTAAAAGGTGGTTGTATACGGCAATAACGAGAGCAGTAGATAAATTATATTTGATTAACTTCAATACAAAATTTTTTCCTGAATTTGCAGATGAATAGTTTTTTTAATGTGCCAAGTTGATTAGCTAATTAGCTGATACCTTTGATTAGCTGATGTTTGATTTGATTTATAAGTATGTGGATTTGATTCGAATAATACCGATGTAAGATTTTAAATTATTGTTATAATTTATAAATCGCATTGGTACAATTTGCTAATTCAACAAAATGCCAATGATGAAATATTTTAATGGTAACATTATGCAGCTAAAAGAAATTGGAGTTTGAGAGGCACAATATAGATTGCATTGGGAATGTTTTAGCAGTTAACCACCAAATTATTTTATTAGCTTTTTGCAGTGGTTTCTTTATTAGGTGTTTTCTTTGGTTGGCTTACTATTTAATTTTTCTTTTATTAAAAAGTCCTCTACAGATGTCCACTTTATGTTAGAATATCTATCGTTATCATATTTTTGGAAAACAATTCTACCTTCCATCATATCCCTCATGTATTGCATACCTTGCCAAGCAGGATAAAGCTCTTTTTCTGAGGGTGAAAAAAATCTTGTTAATTTGATAACAATATTAAGCAAGCCAATGCCTCCTGGCCTAAATAATTTATATTTTTCATTGCTAAGTGTTGTAAGCAAATTTACAAATTGATTACAAGAAAGCCTGTCACCAGCAATTCTTAAAAATCGTGGTGTTTCATTGTCCATGGCTACTTCAGCAGTAAAATCTGCAACGTTATAAGTAGTTGTAAATTCAATGATTTGATTTGGATTTCCCCAACAAAGTATGCGCTTTTGTTTAAACATAATCAAAGGCATATCTGTGGTTAATAAATCCATAAAAGGGCCATTAAATATAGTTGTTGCCTTTACAGAAGTTGTTTCAAGATATTGGTGGAACGCTCTTCTGAAATCTAAATTTCTGTTTTGACCTTCTTTTAAGTTTGTAAAATCACTTGAATAGTCACTTGGAATAAATCTTGGAACATGAGCTTCAATAGCAGCGTCTAAAAAAATACGTTGAGCATCGATTATAGTTTCCTTTAAACCGGCTAAAGCCGATATGAGGCAATGCGCACCAATGCAATATTTAGAAATTTCAGATTTATTATTAGTGTCTACTTGAAAAACTTTAACACCTTTTTCCTCTAGGTCTTTTATTTTTTTTGGCTCGGTTTCTAAACGCACAATTGCTCTCACTTCAGCTCCTTTAGCAAGCAAGGCGGTTGCAATTTTGCCACCTAAATTACCTGTTGCACCTGCTATTACTATTATTTTTTTCATGCTATACTTTTAGATTGTTGGTCTTTAATATTTGGTTTAGGTATTGTTCGTCACATTGTTCGCTAACAACGCTGCAATGCACCCATTGACATTATAGGAATGATAAATTGTTAAGTGAAAAGCGTATTTACCGAATTACCACTTCGTCAACCAAGTCCAATTTAAATTCTTCGTTGATATTGTTTTTTATTTTTTCTTTAGCGAAGTTGAGCTCATGGCGTAGCGCTGGGGCATCAATTTTTAAAAATAGGGTTTTATCTCGCAATTGAATTTCTGTGGTATGTTTTGCAATTGTTTTTCCCATCATTTTAATCCAGCTTGCTTCAATCATTGCAGTATTCACTCCACTTTCAATGCGATAGGCTTTTAGCAAGGCTTCTATCACTTCTTTCATACTTTGTTCGTTGGAGTTGCGCATATTTTAATCTGAAATTAATTTATTTTGCACACCTTTGGCAAAAAATTTAGTATACAAAAATAAGTAAAATTATCAGTTGCTATGATAAACCAAGCAAATAGTAAAAAATATCTTATTCTTTTTACCTTGCATTATCCTTATCATTATATGGATAGTTTTATTGACCCTGAGATTGAAAAACTAGCAAAAGAGTTTGAACACATTTATATTTTCTCTCACAACAGTAAATCTGATATATTAAGAGATATACCAGCCAATTGCACAGCAAAGCGTTTAGATAAAAGTTTTGGAATTGTTGAAAAATTAAAGCTAGGGAAATTATTTTTTAGCTCTATTTGGAAGCACGAAAAAAAAGCTATCAAATATACTTACCAATTGCCATTGCGTATTTCATTATTCAAAACGGCTTTTTCATATTATGCGAGTGCATTAAAGATAAAGTCATTAATTGAAAATTTAATTGATGAGCAGGGCCTTTCTAAAAGCGAAATATATGTTTATAGCTTTTTTTTAACTGAGGCTACACTGGCCGCTGCCCTTTTAAAAGATAAACATAATTTGAAAATTGCTACGCGTTTGCATGGTTATGATTTGTATTTCGAAAGAGAAAATAATAATTATCTGCCATTTAGGCCATATATAGTTGCGCAGTTAAATCAATTGTTTTTCATAAGTAAAAATGGCTTAAATTATTTTAAGGAAAAGTTGCAATTATCAGCAAAAGTGGCTGAAAATAAGTTGTCGGTAAACTATTTAGGAACTACACAGTTTAAGCTCCCAAATAAAAATAAAATTGATTTATATCCTGAACATTTAATCATAGTAAGTAACTCATGGGTATTGCCTTTAAAAAGGTTACATTTATTAGCAAATGCCTTAAGGTTAACTCCAACAAACAAAAAAATTGTATGGATACACTTTGGCGATGCCATAGGGATTGAGAAGGAATATTGTGATTCTTTTTTTGAGAATATTGAAGATTTGAAAGCAACATATAATCATGTGCAATTTGTGCTTAAAGGCGCCACAGATAGAGATGATATTTTAGATTTTTATCATCAAAATAGAATTGATGCTTTAGTAAATGTAAGTGCAACTGAGGGTGTTCCAATTTCAATGATGGAAGCCTTTTCGGCTGGTTTTACTGTGATTGGAACAAATGTGGGAGGGGTTAGTGAAATTATAGAAGATGGTGTGAACGGCTATTTGCTTCCTCCTCACCCAACAGCGCAAGAAGTAGTTGATAAATTACTATTATTAATGAATCAAACAGCAGCACAAAAATTGAGTTTTGAGGCGGCTGCTTATGCAACATGGCAAAAGAAATTCGATGCTATGAAAAATAGTGATATTTTTGTTAAAAATCTATTGAACTTTTAGCACCGAATTATAAAAATAAATTACAATATTTAAATGACGCCAGAACAAATTTACCTTAACCTTATTGATAAAGAACGTAATATTTACGAGCCAGCTCAGCTATTTCATCAAAATAGAGAAAATGTAAGTAATTATATTGATAATATGCGCAGTCCGGGCGACAATGAAGGTATTTTAAGCCTTGATGGCAACCATGTAAAATGCGCTAAAAACGGAAAGGTTTTCACCAAACAAGATGAGGTGCTCGATTTTATAAAGGCCACAGAGAAAAAGCCAGAAGACAAAGAGTGGGAGCGTTTAAATGAGCAATTTTTAAATTATCACAAATCACTTTCAGTTTACACTCTTTTGAACAGTGTGCCCGTAGCCAATTATTTGGCTTTAAAATCGGGGATGGGCAATTTAAAAGATAAAACGGTAGTTGATGTTGGCGCAGGAACAGGCCACGCTTGGTGCTCTTTCTTTCAATATCCAGAAACGATTGATTACTATTTGGTAGATCCTAATTTACGTTTATTGCACGATCAGTTTATTAGAATTTATCCAAAGTTGACGCAGTTGAAATTAAAGCATGTAATGGCTTTTGCAGAGGAATTACCTTTTAAAAGTAATTTTACTGATGTGGTGATGAGCCTTTCGGCCATTGATCATTTTAAAGATTATAAAGCATTTTTTGCTGAAGCTTTTCGTATTTTAAAACCAGGTGGCACTTTGTTTTTAAGCAGTCATTTAGATATTCCTGCCAGTGCAACTGATTCAACAAAAACATCACAAAAATTATTATCGGATACTTTCTTTGAGCGCTTAGCAAGGTATTTATATTACAAAAGAAGTAAAGTTGGACATGATGATCACACTTATCATTTTGATTCTTTAGAGCCATTTGAAACAGGCATGAAAGAAAAAGGATTTGTGATTGAAAAAAGCGAAATTTTTAAGCGTTATTTCTTTGTGGTAGCTAAAAAGCCGATGTAAGGTAGCTTATTAATGATAATTGCCTCCTTGAGCAATTATTGAATGGCAATTAGTTTTAAGAGTTGAAAAAAACGTTCTTCATAAGTGCTATTTAGCCTTATTTTTAACTTTTCCTCTTCAGAGATATGTAATAAACCTTTTGGATATTTTCTTATACATTTTAGGTTTGAATTACACCCACATTGTAACGCTTTTTAATAGGCGATTGATTGGCTGCTTGTATGCCCATACTAATCACTTTTCTGGTATCCATTGGGTTTATAATAGCATCTATCCATAATCTTGCGGCAGCGTAATATGGTGAAGTTTGTTTATCGTAACGATCTTTTATTCTGTTGTACAGTTCTGCTTCATTTTCAGGAGTGATAACCTCTCCTTTTGCTTTTAAACTAGCAACTTCAATTTGCACTAAAACTTTTGCAGCTTGTGCTCCACCCATAACAGCTATTTGTGCACTTGGCCATCCAACTATTAGTCTGGGATCATATGCCTTTCCGCACATTGCATAATTCCCAGCGCCATAGCTATTTCCAACTACAATAGTGAATTTAGGTACAACAGAATTACTCATGGCACTTACAAGCTTAGCTCCATCTTTAATAATTCCTCCATGTTCGCTGCGAGAGCCCACCATAAAACCAGTAACATCTTGTAAAAAAACCAATGGAATTTTTCTTTGGTTGCAATTCATAATAAAGCGCGCTGTTTTGTCGGCACTATCGGAGTATATTACACCACCAAATTGCATTTCGCCTTTTTTACTTTTTACCACTTTGCGTTGATTGGCAACAATTCCTACAGCCCATCCATCAATGCGCGCTAAACCACAAATGATTGATTGACCATAAGCACTTTTATATTCATCAAATTCTGAATTATCTACCAAGCGGTGAATAATTTCGTGCATGTTATATTGCTTGTCGCGCGCGTCGGGCAGAATGCCAAAAATTTCATTAGGATCTTTAGCGGGTAATACTCCTTTAATTCTATCAAAACCGGCATCAGCGGGCTTTCCCAGCTTGTCCATAATGTTACGAATGCGTGTTAAACAATCGGCATCATCTTTACATTTATTATCTGTAACGCCGCTAATTTCGCACTGCGTTGTTGCGCCACCAAGGGTTTCGTTATCAATAGTTTCGCCAATAGCAGCTTTTACTAAATAGGAACCAGCTAAAAATATGCTTCCGGTTTTATCTACAATCATAGCTTCATCACTCATAATAGGCAAATACGCACCACCAGCTACACAGCTGCCCATGATTGCAGCAATTTGTATAATGCCCATGCTACTCATAATGGCATTATTGCGGAAAATGCGACCAAAGTGTTCTTTATCAGGAAAAATTTCATCCTGTAAAGGCAAATAAACACCAGCACTATCTACTAAATAGATGATAGGAATTTTGTTTTCCATGGCTATTTCTTGCGCGCGCAAATTCTTTTTGCCTGTAATTGGAAACCAAGCGCCTGCCTTAACTGTAGCATCATTAGCAACAATTAAACATAATCTTTTGCTTACATAACCCATCACAATTACAACACCTCCACTTGGGCAGCCACCATGCTCTTCATACATATCTTCGCCAACAAAAGCACCAATTTCTATTGTTTCAGAATCTTTATCAATTAAAAAAGCAACACGCTCGCGTGCTGTCATTTTACCTTCGGCATGCAATTTTTCTATACGTTTAGGACCGCCACCTAAATAAACCTTAGTTAACTTTCTTTCCATGTTAGAAACAAGCATGCGATTGGCATCTTCGTTTCTATTAAATTCTATATTCATAAATACAAGTATGTGTGTGCAATTTTAATCAATTTAATGCGATAATTGAAAATCAATTATTATTTATTTGGCAAATTTTGATTGTTTGTATAATCCAATAAAAAAGATGCCTGCAAAAAAGCTCAAACACCATAATCTGCTGAAATTAACAAATAAGTTATCTAAGTGTAAAAGACTTATCAATACAGGAATAAAACCTATGCTAGCGTATGCCAAAAGCAAGGTTATTTTCCAATATTTATCCTTAACTATTTGTAAAAATGCCATTAATGCAAACAAACAAAAAAGGAGGTGATAAGAGGCAGAACCATTTTCGAATAACAGTAATATCAAAGTAATGGAAGTAAGTGAAACTATTAAAAAATATTTTGAATTGAAATATTTTCGCCAAAGTAAAAAGACTAAACATAACCAAATAACTTTCCAGATAATTTTCAATAAATTTACCGACCAATTGGGCCATTGCGAAAGTTGAGAGAGCAAATTAGCAAACACTTCCATGCTTTGATATTGCATGCTTAAGGCTGTTTGATTAGCCACTTTTCCATGCAAGTAGTTAGCTGTAAAAACTTGAAAAAAACTATTGTATGCATCAGTACCACCAATGATAAGTGTGAAAAGATGTATGATCATAAAAGTCAATAACAAGAAGAAAGTAATTTTATATTGTTTTTTTAAAAGCAAAAAAGGAATAAAAAAAAGAGGTAAGAATTTGAATGCTGCAACAAGGCCCCAAGACATGCCAGAAAGTATTGCTTTGTTTTGCTCCAATGCATGCCAACCTAATAACATAAGAGCAAGCATAACCAAGTAAACTTGGCCTAACATTAAATCATTGTATAAACTAAAACCACTGAGTAACATAATTACTGCAGCGCTTGTTTTATCGATATTGCAGCGTGATTTCAGCAAAAAAACAATAGCAACTGTGGCAATTAAGCTTATCAATATCCAAATTCTTTTTGCATTCAATAAGTTAAAGGGTGTAAGACCCAATGTGAGTAATGCTGTTGTAGGCGGATACATCACAAATAAGCCACTTGCCTCGCTATTGTATTCATCAATTGCGGTGTTAAACTTATTTACATTATAGGCATCGGCTAAATGTCCTTTGATTAAAAGTTGTGCACTCACATAATAATTTGGGAAATCAGTATTTGCTTTGTTCCAGCCAGCTTTTATTCCAAACCAAAATAAAGGTAAAAGCAATATGAATAAGAGTATTAGCTTATATTTATTGTATTTTATTATGATGTAATTCACAATGGCTTTATTGTTTTAAGATAACTTAAATTTGTTTATTATCTATACGTGCAATTGATTAACTTCTGATTAGCTATTTATTTTTGAAAACTATTCGAGTATAATTTTATGCCAGTTAATTTTGTTTGATGAAATTACTTTTAAAAAATAGATGCCTTTACCCTCATTTTCTATATTAACTTCGAAATTGTTTGAATTAATATTCTCGGCATGTTTTACTAATATTCCATTTACTGAAGTTATAGTATAGCTTATTTTCCCTTTAAAATTATTTAAATTTATTGTAAAAAATCCATTTGTAGGATTAGGGTAAATTGATAAATTATGGAAAATATTTTCTGTATCGTCAACCGTTGTAATGTTTACACAGGTTGAAGTGTCAATACAAGCACCTCCATTTATTTCAACAGCATAATTGCCATTGATTGTAGCAATATAAACTTGGGATGTTTCGTTAGGAATAACGGCAAAGTTATTATTACAATCTAACCATTTGTAAGTAACTCCTATTTGGTTTGAAGCAATAGTATTACCATTTACGCTTGTTGAAGTATTTAAATTATTAACAGTTAAATCAAGTGTTACTAGTGAGTCGCAGCCATTGGAGCTTCCACTTTGGATATTATAAGTTGCAGTATTATTGCTAGTGTAATATGTATTTCCATCAATCCAATGGAGTGAGTCACATACATTTTGAGCATCAATTCCATTGGCAGTTATGCAGTATGGACAAGAAATAGGTACTAAAGTTAAAGAGCTACTTTGTTGACTTGTAACACCTATTCCCAGTTGGCCCCAATAATTCCAGCCCCAGGTCCACATACTTCCATCATTTTTAATAACTGCCCCACTTTGATTTCCAACAGCAACTTCTTTAAAATCTGCATCAAGCCCAAGTTGTGTAAATGAATTTGCGTATTGAACAATAGTTGAGTCATATCCTAATTTAACTCCTGAATACCATAATGTTCCATCTGTTTTAATAATTGCAGTTGTGTTATCACCACAATCGATATCTGTTACGTAATATTCAGGACAGCCAGCGCACGTTGTTCCTCCTGATGTGTTATATACATTACTTCCCCAAAAAACTATAAGATTAGATGTTTTTACATCAAAGCTATGTTTAGAACCAGCAGATGTTCTTAAGATTGAAGTTGCATTATAAGACCTTTGCGTAGGTGTCATCACATAAGTTGGATTTGAATTTTGACCTAGTGGATTACCATTATTATAACCCCAACCCCATGTTGTTCCATTTGTTTTTACAGCCAGTGAATAGCGGTCACCAGCAGAAACAGACAACCATGTATTTAAATTGCCAACTTGTGTAGGAATATTTTTATGGTAAGTAGGGCCATAATTGGCGCCATAACCTAATGCAAAATAAGCACTGTTTCCCCAAGACCAAAGCGTGCCATTAGATTTAATTCCAAGTGCATGTGAATAACCTGCAGAAACCTGAACCCAATCATTATCATCACCAACTTTTACAGGAGATAATTTATTAATTGTTGAGCTATCTCCTAATTGTCCGAATTGATTGTTTCCCCAAGCCCATAAGGTACCATCGGTTTTTATTGCCAAACTAAAAGCTGTTGGACCAGTGCCTGCGGAAACAAACAGCCAATTAGTATCAGTTCCTATTTTTATGGGTGCGTTTTCAATTGTAATTGTACCATTTCCCAGTTCGCCAAAATGATTGTAACCCCATACCCATAATGAACCATCTTCTGTAATCGCCAGATTATGAGCGTAACCTACTGACACTTTTTTCCAGCATTGTGCATTTGAAAATAGGCTCAAAAAACAAGAAAAAATAATTAATAGAATTTTTTTCATAAATACTCAGTTTCGTTATTTCATAAATACTTTTGCAAGTTAGTTCTTATAATTTATAAATAAGAAAATCTAAAGAGCTAGTAATAAAAATTTAATGTTAAAAAAATGCCGTATTATTGTTTTGATGAAAACTAACTTTCACAAACTTAGCTTTGGTTTTTTATTTTTTTTCATGCTGTTGCATGAAGCCTGTACATATAATCATTTGCCTGAATCAAATAAAACAATAATTTTAAACTGGTATCCAGCACCAGCACATCAAACCAAGGAAGAGTTTACTACAGGCTTGGTTTGGATGTTTTCATATTTAGGTGCAAAGTTGCCTGCCAATAAATTTGATGATGGCGTTAAGTTTATTTCAAGCAATAAAATTGAAATTGATTTTGAAGCATTAGATTTTGCTGATTTTGCTTTAAATTATTTGAAAATACTTGTTTCAAAAATTAAACAAACAGAAGAATATAAAGTAACAGGAGGTATTGATGCAGGACGTTTTTTTGCATTGTGTTTTAACTCAAGTTATCATTATTATAAAATAACTGGTGTTGCGCCAAGCTTTATTGCTTTTAAAAATAAATTCCAAGAATTTGTTTATAATACATTTGCCTGTGATACTTCAGCAGTGGCATACTCCTCAAGAGTTTTAAATTATGGCATAGCTAGCAACAGTATTGCAAATAATTTCTTTTTTGCCCAGGAAGGGGAGGGTTATTTTACACAAGGCAATTTTATTAAATCGGCCGTAATTGAAGCTTTTGATTATATGGAAAATGGACAACCACGTTTTGCTATATATGATGAACAAGGTAATCTTTATGCGCCAAATAATCCATTAAAACACCCAGCAGGCAAGCCCGCTAAATGCATGTGGTGCCATGAAAGTGGAATGCAGCCATTGATATTTCCTACCACTGATATAGCTGGATATGAAACGGGAGCTAGTTTTACTGCAGCTCGGCAAATTTTTACGGAAAGGTTAAATGAATTTCATAAAAGTACAGGTTCTAAACTGGATTTTACACAAAAAAAAGCCCATTCACAAGGAGAAATTATTTATTTAATGTTTTATGAGCCAGATATTACAAGGTTAAGTCAAGAATGGCAGATGAGTGAGGGCAATATAAAAGCACTTTTAACTGGCGTGCCGAGTCATAATAATCAGGAGTATCCATTTTTAAAAGAAGTGTATTATAGAAAAGATATCGAGCATTTAGCACCTTACAAAAGTATTTTAGTTACTGATGAAATGAGAGAATCTTCCGCTTCTGAACCTAATTATCTAAAATAGGTTTATCGTTTTTACAACTCACCAACGGCATCTTTTAGTTTTACGCTATTATAGCAAAAAGCAGTATAAATATGTCCAACAGCTGAAGCAAGCATAACGCCAATAAAATCAAGTCCTATACTTAATAGCACAATAGAAATAGTTGTGGTTGCAATGATTGCAATTATTCCGGTCTTTAATACAAAATGTTGTTGATTGTTTTTAAATAATTGAAATATTTTAACAGCATAAAAATATGGTGGGTAAACTATCAAAATACCAATCAAATAAACAGTTATAGGAAGTTCGAAATGATAAATATAACGGCACATGAAATAGAGCAAGAGCAGTGCCGAGAGCACAATAATAGGAGCAATTTTTATAATGTAATTTTGAAGCTGACTAACTTTACTTTCATTTAAACGATATATATTTTTTATAAACGGAAATATTAAAAATGTGCCAATAGCATGTATTAAAATAAAATATGAATTGATTACTTGATAAATTGCAGTGTTTTCTGGTTTTTCAAAAAAAGAAAAAATAATAAAATCAATTCTGGATTGTAAAAATCCGACCATGCTTAACAGAAAAAACAAGCCAGCTTCAGCAAAATACTGTTTCTTAATTTTTAAAATAGGTTTGTTAATAGCCTTAATAAATGTAATAGCGTAAATGGTTGCTCTTAAAAGCTGATATAAACTATATATTGCAATTAATTGAGAAACATTTTCGATTGTAAAATTGAATAAATAAACAATTAAAAAAATAAATAGTAGACTTTCAATTAGGAGGCTGATGGCAAATTTTTTTCTAAAATTTATCAATACTTCTATTGATTGTGTAATATAAATTGAGATGGTCCAAATAGCTAAGTAAAACGCAATATCTATATTATAGCATAAAAAGCAAATGGCAATTGCAATAATTAAAAGCGCTAGTCTCGCATTTAAAACCTCATAAAATAGTTGGTTAATTTTGGCTGGGTATCTGCTAAATTCTCTTAGTAGATATTCTTTATTTCCCCAGCTTGTGAAGGTAGCAATCAATGAAGTAAAAATTATATATGATGTAAAACTACCCCACAGGGCTGCATTGTAATAATTGATAATAATGATAGAAACCAATATATTGATGACTTGCGCTGATATTTGTTTCATTGCATTGCTTAAAATAAGCAAAAAACGACTTGCCAATTTAGTTTTGAACAAGCTCAATATTTTTTAAATTATTTAGTTGCATGTACCAAATTTTATGCAAGTGAAAAAGCGGCTTTTTTGAATGATTAAAGTTTGATGTTTCTATAGTTTTGGTAACATAAATTGTTTGAAATTCTAATATTAGTTTGTCAACAAGCTTTACTTTTTTTTGTGCACAATAAATATCAGGAAGTACAGTCATTGCTGATTGCTCTCTATTGTTCTGCTCCTTGCAATTTAAGTTCGAGAATTTCCCCAGCTTATATATTTCTTCGTAATTTTCGCAAGCAGCAGTCGACATATAAAACTCTTCATTAATCTTTAAAGAAGACGCATGTTTATTAGAGTTTCTTATTCCAATAAAATTATAGGAGGAGATTTCTGCGCATAAATCAATTGGAAAGTGATGATATATTTTATCATTTTTTATTGAAATGAGGTAGGTTTTTTTGGGATTTACAAACATTGCCACAATTTTTTTATAGTGGTCAAAGGTAAAATTAGGTATAAAATTGGCCCCTTTTCTTTGACTATAATTGTATATTCTTTTTAAATACCAATGTTCAATCATGTTTAATGATAAATGAGCATTGATTACCTCAAATAGCCATATTGATTGGTCATGTAACGGAATATTTTGTATAAGTTTTAATTCCATAGAAATATCCTTTCGGCCATTTAAATGCTTTGTTTTTAAATAAATATTTGCGTTATGAACGATATTAATTGAATCAGTAAATGACACTAAAATTAATACAGGATGGTATAAAATGTGAAATACATTGCATTCAATCCATTTGTTGTTATAGCAGATATGATAAGTAGCACTTTTAAAATGAGATGCACTAACAGGCTGATATTCCTTTATTTTTCTATTTTTTATGATATTTAAAATGCTCATTAATAATATGAGATGTTTTTTTGGAGTATTAATTCAATACTTAAATTAACCAGTGTTCATTAACTTGGAATCAAAATTAGCAATAAATAAGTATTGTATATTTTTTTTAAATAAGAATCATGTGGCCACTTTCATTGTATACTGTTTTCTTAGAAATAAATGCTGAATATTTAATCATAAGTTTTAACTTTTTATTGTGCTTCAAATTTTAACTTTGTAAGTTCAAATTGGAAAAGAAAAAACGGTGCAAAATTTTTTAGAAACATTAAACCATCCGCAACAACAGGCAACAACTACGGTTGAAGGGCCTATGATGATTATTGCTGGCGCAGGTTCAGGAAAAACAAGAGTAATTACTTTTCGTATTGCATACTTAATGCAAAATGGTGTTGATCCATTTAGCATTTTGGCTTTAACCTTTACAAACAAGGCTGCCAAAGAAATGAAAGAACGTATTGAGCATATAGTGGGTGCTGATAAGGCGCGTAGTTTATGGATGGGCACTTTTCACTCGGTGTTTTCTAAAATACTTCGCATTGAAGCAGAAAAATTAGGTTTCCCAACTAATTTTACCATTTATGATACAGATGATTCTAAAAGCCTTTTGAAATCTATCATTAAAGAGCTTGGGCTCGATGAAAAGCAATATAAACCAGCCTTAGTTTACAGCAGAATTTCTGGCGCAAAAAATAATTTGTTATCCTGGAAAGCCTATAATGCAAATGAAGAAATTCAGCGAGAGGATAAGCTTAGTGTAAAGCCACAACTTGGTACAATATATAAAATTTATCAGCAGCGTTTGTTTCAGTCATCGGCCATGGATTTTGATGATTTGTTATTCAATACAAATGTGTTGTTTCGCGATTTTCCTGATGTGCTATTGAAATACCAGCATAAGTTCAAATATGTGATGGTTGATGAGTATCAAGATACTAACTTTTCGCAATATGTGATTGTAAAAAAGTTAGCCGCAGTGAATGAAAATATTTGTGTTGTGGGTGATGATGCGCAAAGTATTTATGCTTTCCGAGGAGCCAACATTCAAAACATTCTTAACTTTAAAAAGGATTATCCAGATTTAAAGGTATTTAAACTAGAGCAAAATTATCGCAGTACCAAAATCATTGTTAAAGCAGCCAATAGTATCATCGCCAACAATAAAGCCCAACTTAAAAAAGAAGTTTGGACACAAAATGATGAAGGCGAAAAAATAGATGTATTGCGCGCCTTTACCGATAATGAGGAGGGTCAAATTGTAGCTTCTTCCATTTTTGAAACTAAAATGAATGAAGCTGCTCAGCATAGTTCATTTGCAATTTTATATCGCACAAATGCGCAGAGTAGGGCCATGGAGGAAGCTTTGCGTAAACAAAATATACCTTACAGAATTTATGGAGGATTAAGTTTTTACAAGCGTAAGGAAATAAAAGATCTTCTGGCCTATTGCCGTTTGACAATAAATCATAACGATGAAGAAGCATTAAAACGTGTGATCAATTATCCAGGAAGAGGTATTGGTGATGCTACCATTGATAAAATTATGGTTGCTGCAGCACTTAATGCTATTCCCATGTGGGAAGTATTGCAAGCACCTGCTATGTATCAAGTAAATATTAATCAAGGTGCCATCAATAAGTTAAACGATTTTGCAGAAATGATTAAAAGTTTTGCAGCCATTGCCAACACACAAACAGCTTTTGATGCGGGAAATCATATTGCCATGCAAAGTGGTTTGTTAAAAGAATTGTATAACGATAAAAGTCCTGAAGGGGTAAGTCGATATGAAAATATACAAGAGCTATTAAATGGCATGAAAGAGTTTTCGGAAAACGATGTGCAAGATTTAGTGGTGCAAGAGGTGGAAACACAAACGCGTTTTTTAAAAGATTATATGCAAGATATTGCCTTGCTTACTGATGATTTAGATGATAAAGATGGCGATAATAACAAAGTTTCATTAATGACCATTCATGCTGCAAAAGGATTAGAATTTCCATATGTATATATTGTTGGTGTTGAAGAAAATTTGTTTCCATCACAATTAACCATCAATAGTCTTGATGAACTAGAAGAAGAGCGCAGGTTATTTTATGTTGCAATAACAAGAGCTGAGAAACGCGCTACAATTAGCTTTGCTACATCACGTTACAAATGGGGTAATTTAACAGCATGTGAGCAAAGCAGATTTATTGAAGAAATAGATGCTGATTGTTTGAACTTTAAATTTGGAAATAAAAGTGCTGCAAGCAACGGCTTTTTTAATGATATGGATTTTACCGAATCAAAAGAAGGATGGGGGAATAGGTATAAACAACGCTCAGATATTGGAGCAAGTAAGCATAATCCACAAACACCAGCAGCTAAAG
>CAMBZU010000020.1 GCA_945872355.1 Chitinophaga pinensis | reverse complement strand
GGAACAAATTGGACTACTATTGCAAGCAATGTTACTGGAAACTCTTACAACTGGAATGTGCCTAACTCTCCTAGCACTAACTGTTTAATTAAAGTAATCGATTTTGTAAATATATGTAAGTTTGATGTGAGCAATGCGGTGTTTACAATTTCTCCTGCTACTCCAATTGTATTAACTCCAAATGGTGGCGAAACTTATTATGCAGGAACAGTAAATGCAATTACATGGAATGCTGCTACTTATTTTTCTACAGTTAGATTAGATTACTCTATTGATAATGGGGTAACCTGGATAAACATTACAACCAGCACTACCAATGATGGATCACAAAACTGGACTGTGCCAAACGTTTCATCTACTAACTGTTTAATTAGAGTGAGCAACACAGCCGATTTAAATGTGTTTGATGTAAGTAATGCCAATTTTACCATTAAACCTGCAGTAACTATTATCACACCAAATGGAAATAATGGTGTAACCATTTGGGGAGGTTGTACAGTTACGTCAATTACTTTTGATAGGTCACCAGCATGGACAAATTATGTTATTGAATATTCATTAAATAATGGTACAACATGGACCACCATTACCAATTCATGGAGCACAAGCAGTAATCCAGCAACATATAATTGGAGTATTCCAAATACACCTACAACACAAGCTTTGGTTAGAGTTACACCATCTTCTACTTCTTTTAGCGATGCGAGCGACAATGTTTTTACGATCACAAAACCTGTAACTATCATACAACCTAATTTTGGCGGTATTATGCAAATTGGCACTACATACAATATTCAATGGTCGAGCGATGGTATTTCTAACTTATATGACATTTTTTATTCAGTTAATGGAGGTACAAGTTTTACAAATATTGTTACAGGTTATAACACTTCAAATAATACTTATCCTTGGTTAGTGCCTGCTGCAGCATCAAACAATTGTAGAATTCTGGTAAGAGATAACATTAACTTTTGTAAGGCAGATACAAGTGATATTGCTTTTATCATCAGCCCAACTGCAGCATCAATAACTTTAACAAGTCCTAATGGAATTGCAGATACACTCTATGGTTGCCAAACAAAAACAATTACATGGAATCAAACAAGTGCCATTAGCACCTATAATATTGCTTATTCGCTTAATGCAGGTGCATCATGGACAAACATTGTGACCAATTACGCGACAACAGGAAACAGCTACAATTGGATTGTACCAAATACCATCAATTCAAGTACTGTGTTATTAAGAGTGCAGTCCGCTACCAATCCAACTACTGTTTTTGACTTAAGTGATGCTTATTTTACTATTTTAAATGGTAGTTTAGTGGCTACACCGGCATTTACAAGCGTATGTACAAGCATTCCTGTGCAATTAAATGCAACTGGCGGCAGCAATTATAGTTGGTCACCAACCGCGGGATTGAATAATCCAAATATTGCAAATCCAATAGCTACACCTTCTTCAAACACTACTTATATCGTCCAATCTACGAACGGAAGTTGTGTGCTTTCCGATACGGTTGTTGTTCAGGTTACCACAGGAGGAACTACAGCTTCAGTAGCTATTACATCTATACCAACAGGAAGCATTTGTGCTGGTACATCGGTAACATTTACAGCCACTCCACAAAATGGCGGAACTACGCCTGTGTATGTTTGGAAAGTGAATGGAATTACTGTAGGAACTAATAGTACCACTTACACATCAACAACTTTAAATAACAATGATATTGTTACTTGCGTAATGACCTCTAATTTGCCATGTGTGGCGGGTAGTCCGGCTACATCGAATGGTATAACTATGTCGGTGAGCCCTATTGCTAATCCAAGCGTTTCAATTCAAACCACACCAGCAACAGCCATTTGCCAAGGTGTTAATGTAACATTTACAGCCATCCCAGTAAATGGTGGTGTAAATCCAGTTTATCAATGGAAATTAAATGGTGCCAATGTTGGATCTGGAGGATTAACCTATTCAAATGCAGGTTTAAATAATGGAGATATTATTACTGTAGAAATCACAGCTAATTCAGGCTGTGCAACGCAGCCAACTGCAACATCAGCTAATACAGTTATCACAGTAAATGCATTACCATCTACGCCAGGTGCCATTGTAGGAAGTGCAAATCAATGCGCTGGACAAATTGTTAGTTATAGCGTTCCAAGTATAGTTGGCGCTACATCTTATCAATGGACTTTACCTAATGGCTGGACAGGCACTTCAACAACAAATACGATTAGCGTAACTGTTGGACCAAACGGAGGAAATATTTCGGTAAATGGTGTAAATACCTGTGGTAATGGTGGCGTTCAAACTTTATCAGTAAATGTAAACAGCACACCTATTACACCAACATCAATTCTTGGAAACACCACCATTTGCGCCTCAAGTTTGCAAACTTATAGTGTAAACCCAATTGTTGGAGCAACAAGCTACACATGGACTTTACCTAATGGTTGGACAGGTAGTTCAACTACCAATTCTATCAATGTTACATCAGGAGTAAATGGCGGAAACATTACAGTAACAGCTAACAGCAGTTGTGGCAATTCTAACCCTCAAACCATTTCAATTACAATAAATAATGTTCCAAGTGCACCAGGTCCAATTGCTGGATTAACAACCATTTGTGCCGGTGCTAATCAAACTTATACTGTGAATCAAATTGCTGGCGCAACTGGCTACAACTGGACATTACCAAATGGTTGGACGGGCACTAGTAATAATAATAGTATTAATATTACAGCTGGCAGTGTTGGTGGTAACATTGCAGTTACAGCTAGCTTTGCTTGTGGAACTTCATTGCCACAAACATTATCAGTAGCAGTTCAAAATACGCCAGTACTTACTGGCAGCATTACAGGTAATAATAATGTTTGTGAAGGAAGTCTATCAAACTATAGTATTTCACCTATAAGCGGAGCCTCCAATTATATTTGGAATGCGCCAAATGATTGGTCCTACACAAGTAACTCCAATAGTGTAAATATGAATGTTGGAAGCACTTCTGGCAGTGTTACAATTGCAGTTGAAAATGGATGTGGGATCTCAAATACGCTTACATTAAACATTAATGTATCAACTGTACCTACTCAGCCAAGTCAAATTTCGGGAAATACAACATTGTGCGGTGGAAGTAATAACAACTACAGTATTGCTTCTGTGTCAACTGCCAGCAGTTATACATGGACATTGCCGAGTGATTGGACTGGCACATCAAATAGTAATTCAATTAATGCATTGGCAGGAAGTAGCAGTGGAAATATAAGTGTTACCGCAAATAATACCTGTGGTTCATCTATACCTCAAACACTAACGGTTACAACCAACAATGCACCAGCAATACCATCTATTATTAACGGTTCAACAACCATTTGTGAGAATGCTACAGAAACATATAGTGTAAATCCAGATCCAAACGCAACAATTTATAGCTGGGCATTGCCTAACGGATGGACAGGCACAAGCAATAGCCCAACAATATTAGTAAGCGCAAATACCGTTGGTGGAGCTATTAGTGTTACTGCAAGCAATAGCTGTGGAGTTTCGCCAACACAAACTTTATCTATATCGGTAACAAACGTACCTCCAACTTTAGATCCTATTATTGGAAGTACAGCACTATGTGCTGGCACAACAACGTATGCAGTTCCTATAATGGCAGGCGCAGCATCTTATGAATGGAATTTGCCAATTGGTTGGACAGGAACAAGTACTACAAATAGTATAGATGTTACAACTTCAGCGGGTACGGGAACAATACAAGTTTCGGCTGTGAATGGCTGCGGCAACTCAGTGCCACAAACCCTTGCTGTAACTATTAATGCTGTACCAAATGTAATATTAGATTTAACACCTATTGCCATACAATGTTCTAGTGAAACAGCTGTGACTTTGGTTGGAGGAACGCCAGCAGGCGGTGTGTATGCAGGAAGTAGCGTTGGTGGAGGAATATTTAATCCAAGCTTAGCTGGTGTTGGAAATCATATCATCCAGTATTCTTTTGTTGATGCTAATGCATGTAGTGCCTTTGCTTATGATACCATCATGGTGGATGTTTGTATTGGTGTTGACGAAATTGCAAATACAAGTATGAAGGCTTATCCCAATCCTGGAAATGGGTTGCTTAATATTGTTGTTGATGGGAAGCTAAATCTTATCCCATGTGAGATATACAATGCAGCAGGAATGAGTGTTAAGTCCTTAATATTATCAAACACGAACAGTATTATTGATTTATCTGAATTTGCAAATGGTTTGTATTTTATAAAAATGCAGGTTGATGGAAAGTTGGAAACAGTGAGGTATATTAAGAATTAGCCTTTTTAAATGGAGGCAATTTGATTAGCTAATTAGCGAATGAGCGGATTAGCTGATGGGAAAAATTTATCAATGTGCCATTTTTAATTTGAAAATGTGCAATTGCGAGTAGATTGATCTTTCTGCGCACTCTGCGCCTGCTTTGCGCTCTTTGCGTTTAAAAATCTGTGAATCTGTGGCAATGTTTAATTAGCTGATGAATCGATTAGCGAATTAGCTGATGGGAAAAATTTATCAATGTGCCATTTTTAATTTGAAAATGTGCAATTGCGAGTCGCTTTATCTTTCTGCGCACTCTGCGCCTGCTTTGCGCTCTTTGCGTTTAAAATCTGTGAATCTGTGGCAATGTTTAATTAGCTGATGAATCGATTAGCTGATTAGCTAATGGGAAAAATTTATCAATGTGCCATTTTTAATTTGAAAATGGATGTTATTATTACTTTGCGAACTCTATAACTTCATTGCGTGCTTTGCAGTTATAAAATCTGAGAATCTGTGGCAATGTTTAATTAGCTGATGAATCGATTAGCGGATTAGCTAATGGGAAAAATTTATCAATGTGCCATTTTTAATTTGAAAATGTGCAATTGCGAGTACATTGATTTTTCTGCGCACTCTGCGCCTGCTTTGTGCTCTTTGCGTTTAAAAATCTGTGAATCTGTGGCAATATATCAATCAATTATGTTTTTACTTCTTCAACCCAATCCCCAATTCATTCAATTGCGCTTGTGCAATTACCGATGGGCTATCAATCATCATATCTCTACCTGAATTATTTTTAGGGAAGGCAATAAAATCTCTGATTACTTCGGCACCGCCAAATAAAGAACACAAACGATCAAATCCAAAGGCGATACCACCATGTGGAGGCGCACCAAATTCGAAGGCATTCATTAAAAATCCAAATTGATCCTGCGCTTCTTCTTTACTAAAACCAAGTAACCCAAACATTTTAGCTTGCAGTTCTTTATTAAAAATTCTGATGGAGCCACCACCTACTTCAACGCCGTTAATTACCATATCATAAGCATTGGCACGCACGGCACCAGGATTAACTTCTAACAACTCGATATCCTCTGGTTTTGGCGAGGTAAAAGGATGATGCATGGCATGCCAGCGCGCAGTTTCTTCGCTCCATTCTAACAAAGGAAAATCGACTACCCAATGACAGGCGAATTTATTTTTATCTCTTAAGCCTAAACGGTTGCCCATCTCTAAACGTAACTCCGACATGGCTTTGCGGGTTTTGTTTTCATCACCGGCTAAAATTAAAATTAAATCGCCAGGCTGCGCATTCATGGCAGCTGCCCATTTTGCTAATTCTGCTTCATTGTAAAATTTATCTACCGATGATTTAATGGTTCCATCTGCATTATAACGGGCGTAAACTAGACCTGTAGCGCCAATTTGCGGGCGTTTTACAAAATCTGTCAATTCATCTAATTGCTTGCGTGTATATTCGGCAGCTCCTTTGGCACAAATACCCACTACCAATTGAGCGTCATCAAACACTTTAAAACCTTTGTTTTTAACCAAATCGTTCAATTCCGTTAATTTCATTTCGAAACGAATATCTGGTTTATCATTGCCATAGTACTTCATGGCATCGGCATAGGTCATTCTGCTCAATGTGGGAATGTCAACACTTTTTACCGATTTAAATAAATGACGCACTAAAGCTTCGAAGGTATTTAAAATGTCTTCTTGCTCTACAAAGGCCATTTCGCAATCTATTTGTGTAAATTCGGGTTGGCGATCGGCACGTAAATCCTCATCGCGAAAGCATTTTACAATTTGATAATAACGATCGAAACCACCCACCATTAATAATTGCTTAAATGTTTGTGGCGATTGTGGCAAAGCATAAAACTCGCCTTGGTTCATGCGCGAAGGCACCACAAAATCGCGCGCTCCTTCAGGTGTTGATTTAATTAAAACAGGTGTTTCTACTTCTAAAAAATTTAGTTTATCTAAAAAATTACGTGTTTCAATCGCTAATCTGTGGCGCAATTCTAGGTTTTTACGCACAGGATTTCTTCGTAAATCAAGATATCTGTATTTCATTCTTAACTCATCGCCACCATCAGTTTCATCTTCAATAGTGAAAGGAGGTGTGATAGCTGCATTGAGCAATATAAGCCCACTTGGATTAATTTCAATATCACCAGTATCAAGCTTATCTGATTTAGAATAGCGTTCAACCACTTTACCTGTAACGCTAATTACAAATTCTCTCCCAAGACTTCTTGCCATTTCAATAACTTCAGGAGAAGCGTTCTCTGTTTCAATAGTAATTTGTGTAATTCCATATCGATCACGAAGATCAATCCATACCAATGAACCTTTGTCGCGCACACCTTGCACCCAGCCGCTAAGGGTTACAACTTCATTCACATGTTTTATTCTAAGTTCTCCGCAAGTGTGTGTACGCAACATAATATTAGGTATTCAGGAATTGGTTAATAATCAAATTAGGCTGCGAAATTAAACTATAAATTTAAAATTTTACAGCTATTTCTCTTTTGGAATTTTTATCCATTGAAATATCACTAAATTTGTGCACTATTTTTTTAAAAGTGTTCCCACAAACTCGGCAAAATAATTCAGATGCTGCTTTAACAATAAGCAATAATAACGTTACAGCAGTTATTCCAAATACTGTCGCAATTAGAAATACCAATGCCAATAACAATTTGCAACTTACAGGTGTTGCTGAAGATGCAAAAGACACTTCAATAGCCACCAGCGAAAATGTATTGTTTAAGGTGCCTTACCGATGCACCCTCAACAGAGATTCTTTAAAAGCAGTATCAAGAAAAGTAGTGCTCGAAATAGACACCCTACCGAAAGGTTTAAATTTAATAGTTTCAAAGGAATTTAAAGATACTGCCCAATTAAAACCCATAATGTTTTCGGAAAGTATGTTTGCACAACATTTACTTTCAACGCATCGTTTTGAATTAAAACCAAAGATTAGCTATCATCAAAATTGGTTAGCCTTTACTTTTTTAGGATTGCTTTTTACAATTGCCATTTTGCGCGTTTTTTATCAAAAAAAATTCTCATTGTTTTTGAATGCTTTCCTAAGTAAGAGGTTCTCTAATCAAATAACCAGGGAAGAAAATGCGCTAACTCAAAGCACATCAGTGGCTTTATCAGCTGTTTTTTTAGTGTCAATTTCATTGTTTTTTTATTTAGTAAATCAACACTTTCATCTCAACTTAATGGGCGAAATTGGCTGGCAAAAGTTCTTATCCATTTTATTGGCATGTGTGGTTTTTTACCTTTTAAAGTTTTTAGCTAATAAATTTGGGGGATATCTTTTTAAGGCATACAAAGAAACAGATGAATATATATTTAATCAGTTTTTGGTGCTTCAAATACTTGGGATAGTGCTCTTGGCCTTATGTATTTTGCTTTGTTACAGCGTGGGTATTAACAAAGATTTAATTATTTATTTTGGCTTTGCATCCCTAGGAATAGGGTTTATTATTAGGATGATTAAAAGTTTGGGTATACCAAACATGAATACCTATTCTACTGTTTATATTTTTTTATATCTTTGCACTCTTGAAATTTTACCATTAATAATTGTCGTAAAGCTAATTATTTAGGTAATTTAATTACCGATATATCTGTTGAATATTAATTTAATTAATTAAAAACGAAATTTGAAGGCGAAAAATATATTGGTAGCCAAAAAAGGCGCTGAGAAAAAGAACACAAAGGTAGCTCCTGCTAAAAAGTCAGCAGCAAAGGTGAACGTTGCAAAAGCAGCAGCTAAAAAAGCACCTGCAAAAAAGGTGAACGTTACAAAAGCAGCAGCTAAAAAAGCACCTACAAAAAAGCTGAACGTTACAAAAGTAGCAGCTAAAAAGGCACCTGCAAAAAAAGTTATCGTTACAAAAGCAGCAGCTAAAAAGGCACCTACAAAAAAAGTTATCGTTGAAAAAGCGGTAGTTGAAAAAGCACCTGTAAAAAACAATGCAAAACCAGTAGCAAAGGCAAAAACTACAACAGTTAAAAAAACCGTTAAAGTAGTTTCAGCAAAGCATTCAAACACTGTAATTGCGGAGGTTGTACCAGAGCCAGTAAGCTTAATACCACCAACTCCAAGAAATAAGGTTAAAAGCATTTTAGTTACACAACCAAAGCCGGAAAGTGAAAAATCGCCCTACTTTGACTTGGCAAAAAAATGCAATATAAAAGTTGATTTTAGAGA
Organism: Chitinophaga pinensis; assembly: GCA_945872355.1. Taxonomy (GTDB): domain Bacteria; phylum Bacteroidota; class Bacteroidia; order UBA4408; family UBA4408; genus CAIKXD01. The sequence continues at coordinate 36,706 of CAMBZU010000020.1, read as the reverse complement.
GTTTATACATGTTGAAGGAATTTCAGCAAGTGATTTTAGACGTGATAGAATTAACATTTTAGATTATAGTGCTGTAATTTTCACAAGTCGCAACGCTGCTGATCATTATTTCAGAATGTGTCAAGAAATGAGAATTACCGTGCCGGAAAGCATGAAATATTTCTGCATTTCAGAATCTACAGCTTATTACCTTCAGAAATATGTTATTTTCCGTAAGCGTAAAATTTTTCATGGCAAGCAAACCTTTGCTGATATGATGGATGTAATTAAAAAGCATAAAGATGATAAATTTTTATTGCCTTGTACTGATATTGCAAATGTGGAAGGTTCTGAGTTACTTGAAAAAGCCAAAATTAGATATGCCAAAGCAGTAATTTATAAAACTGTGTGTAGCGATTTGAGCGATTTAGCCAATGTAAATTACGATGTAATTGTATTTTTTAGTCCGGCGGGAGTTAAGTCGTTGTTTCAAAACTTCCCTGACTTTAAACAAAACTTAACGCGAATTGCAGCATTTGGAGCTACTACTTCAAAAGCAGTTGAAGATGCCAATTTACATGTTGATATTAAAGCACCAAATCCACAGGCACCAAGCATGACTATGGCCTTGGAACAATATATTACATCGGTAAATAAAGGCAAGTAAGACTTGGGTTCGGCCGTAAGCGGAAATGAAAAATACCTTTTCCAAAGCTGAAAGATTATGCAGCAAAAAATGGATAGAAGAACTCTACAAAAAGGGTACATCTTTTAAAATTTATCCTTTAAAAATTACGCTACTGCCTCATTCATATTCTACAGAATTTCCTGTGGTGATAATGGTTTCATCGCCGAAACATCTTTTTAAGCATGCCCATGATCGTAATCTTACTAAAAGAAGATTGAGGGAATCTTACCGAAAAAACAAACATAGTTTATTAGAAAAGTGTGTTGATCAGCAAGTAAAATTTTTTATTTCATTTCAATATGCCAATAAAAAAATTGAACCTTCTATTGCTATAGAGGCCAGTATGATTAAGGCTTTACATAAAATTGAAACGCTCATGATAAAACCTAGTTCAAACATATAAAATGGTTATCGGTAAACAAAAAATAGGTTTATTTACTGCAACTGCAATAGTGGTGGCTAATATGGTCGGTACTGGTGTATTTACAAGCCTGGGATTTCAAGTGGCAGGCTTGCAAAGTGGATTTACCATTATGTTGCTTTGGATTACTGGCGGTATTGTTGCATTTACAGGTGCACTTTGCTATGGTGAGTTGGGAAGTATGTTCCCACAATCGGGTGGAGAATACAATTATTTAAGTAAAATATATCATCCAGCCTTGGGTTTTGCAGCAGGCTGGGTTTCGGTTACAGTTGGATTTGCAGCGCCTGTAGCAGCGGCGGCCATGGCTTTAGGAGCCTATGCTAAAGGTGCTTCCTCTTCAATAAATCCACTTTACTTAGCAGCAATTGTGGTGATACTTATCAGTTTTATTCATGCCAATAGTTTAAAAGCAGGAAGTTATTTTCAGAACTATACCACTAGCTTTAAGGTGCTTGCAGTGCTTGTAATTATAGCTTTTGGATTAACAAGCCCGCAAACTGGTGATTTAGTATTTAGTTATCATACATCAGTTGGTGATGAAGTTTTTAGTTCATCTTTTGCCACGTCTTTCTTTTTTGTATCCTTAGCTTACTCCGGATGGAATGCTGCCGGCTATATAGCATCAGATATGGAATCACCTCAACGCAATTTACCTAAAGCGCTTTTATACGGTACCATATTAGTAACCATTTTGTATGTAGCCATCAATTTTGTTTTCATGTATGTAACACCTCTGGCCGAAATGAGGAATGAACATGGCCCAATAGTTGACATTGCAGGTGTTGCAGCGAAACATATTTTTGGCAATGCAGGAGGTAAAATTATGAGTAGTATTATTGCTTTTTTATTGATTTCTACAATAAGCGCCATGATTATTGCTGGCCCAAGAGTAACACAAAGCATAGGCAATGATCATCCTGTTTTTAAATTATTCAGTAAAACCACTTCCAAAGGCGTGCCCGCAATAGCTATAGTTACACAATGCCTGATTAGTTTGTTTTTTATTTTTTCTGCTTCCTTTTCGCAGGTGGTTATTTACATTTCATTTACGCTTAATTTGTTTACATTTTTAGCTGTTTTGGGCATTATTGTTATGCGTATTAAGCACCCAAATTTGGAACGACCTTATAAAACATGGGGCTATCCAATTGTTCCATTATTATTTTTATTAATCACAGGTTGGTTAATGTACATTGGCTTAATGTCTAACCTCAAAGAAAGTATTTTCGGTCTTTTAACTGCTGCCTCTGGGATTGTTATCTATTTAATTTGGGGTAAAAAAGAGGTGACTAGCTTGAATTAAAAAGGTCGATTTTTGTAATGAACTTGGTTAAAATTACTTTAACACCCTATTTACCACAGCTCCGTTTTTGTTGGCTAATTGCCCACAAGCAGCGTCAATATCTTTACCTCTGCTTCTTCTAATATTTACAATTACTTTTCTGCTTTGCAAATAGCCTGCAAAAGCTTCTAAGCGCTCTGGGGTAGTTTGCTCAAACTCGCCTGCTTCAATGGGGTTATATTCAATAATATTTACTTTGCTTTTAACTTTATAACAAAAATCTGCAAGCTCAGCTGCATCTTTCAATGAGTCATTAAAGTCTTTAAATACAATATACTCTAAGGTTACACGCTCGCCCGTTTTATCGTAAAAATAATTCAACGCTTCAATTAATGATTCCAATGTATTTTGCTCATTAATTGGCATAATTTTATTTCGCTTTTCATCATTAGCTGCGTGTAGCGATAATGCCAAATGAAACTTTACTTCATCATCACCTAATTTTTTAATCATTTTGGCTATTCCTGCTGTAGAAACTGTAATACGTCTAGGTGCTAAACCTAAACCTTGGTGAGAAGTAAGCAATTCAACCGATTTTATTACATTTTTATAATTTAACAAAGGCTCGCCCATGCCCATATATACCACATTTGAAATAGGCATGCCATAATGTTGCATGCTCTGATCTCTTATAAGTTTAACTTGATCAAAAATTTCATCGGCATTAATATTACGCATCAGCTTTAAGCGGCCAGTACCGCAAAACTTACAGGTAAGAGAACAACCCACTTGAGAAGAAATACACGCAGTCATTCTTCCACTAGAAGTAGGAATAAGCACACCCTCTACAATACTTCCATCGTATAATTTAAATGCATTTTTAATAGTTTTATCATTGCTTATTTGCTGATCAGAAACAATAACAGCTCTAATTATAAAATTTTGCTGCAACATCTCACGGAGTGGTAGCGATAAATTGGTCATTTCATCAAAAGAAACAGCTTGCTTTTTCCAAAGCCATTCATAAACTTGCTTTGCGCGATATGCCTTCTCCCCTTCTCTTTCAAAAAAAGCAATCAACTCCTCAATATTTAAACTTCTAATATCAATCAGCTTTTCGCTCATTTACTATTTGGTTTTAAATGAATTGATGGCATTTACTGTAAAATCGCTTAAAACTAATTTCCCACTCATGCCTGCTCTGTCGCTTAATAATGTGTCCCAATGTGCTGTACCTTCCCAAAATATTTTCTTTAACATCATCATGGCTTCAGGATTGCTTTTACTGAGCTTATTTGCTAATGCTTCAATGGCTTGATCCATTTCGGCTTCATTATCAAAAATATCGGCATACAGTCCTTTTTCAAAAGCCCATTGCGCAGTGCGCCACTCACTTGCATTAATCGCTAAAGCAGTAAAAGCCGAAGTGCCCAGTTTTCTTTCAACCGCGGGTCCAACCACAAATGGACCAATGCCAACAGCCAATTCACTTAATTTTATTGAAGCATCTTTTACAGCAAAGGTATAATCAGCTGAAGCAGCAATACCTACTCCACCGCCTACAGCTTTATTTTGAACACGTGCAATTATAAACTTTGGGGCCTTGCGCATGGCATTAATTACTTTTGCAAACCCAGAGAAAAAGCGTTGGCCTGTTTCAAAATCTTTAATGCTAATAAGTTCATCGAAACTTGCGCCTGCACAAAAAGCTTTCACTCCTGTACTTTTAATCACTATTACTTTAATATCTTCATTTTCTCCGGCAGCAGTAATTGTTTCAGCTAATTTATTCAGCAAAGCGCCAGGTAAACTATTGCTTTGAGGATGAAAAAATGCTATTGTTCCAATACCATTGCTAATGTTAAGAGTTACAGTTCCGTTTTCCATACATATAATTTTGCACAAAGGTATTTTTTTGCATTTGATAAATAAAACATATCCTAAAATGAATTAACCCAACACCATAGTATGATAACCCTTATTCCTTAATTCGGCCTGCGAAATAGCTCCACCAATTGTAATTTACTAAATGAAAATAAGCATGTAAACATTTGAAAAGGTAAGATTAGCCTCTTAAAATCAACAGTTGAAGACTTTGTTACTTGGCAATGATGAATTTGGTTTTTAGTTTATTTTAAGGTTTATTTTTGATAAAAAGTTAAATCCTTATTTAGAATCCATAGCAATAACGAAAAAAAAATGAACTAAAACGAAACTTGTTTTTCAAAAAAATGTATAATTGTGGCATAAATTTTTTGTTTCACCAAGTTTGTCATGAAAAAACCAAACAATTCGAAAAAAGCCACACCTGCCAAAAAGGGCACTGGTGGCGAGTTAGAGGGCAAAAAAGCGTTAAAGCTTAAGCCTATAAAATCAAAAGAAGTTAAACGCTCTAAGAACCCAAGTGTGTTTGAAGATGACGATGAAGAACTTTTTGAGGGCGATTTAACAGGCCTCGATGATTTTGGAACTTTAGATTTAGATGATGATGATGACTTTTAATCATCTTATGCTAAAATAAAGCCGCTGTAATCTTTTTCAAATTTAGCTTTAAGATCATATCTTAAAGATGACTTATATAAACACCTTTTTGTATCATTACTGAGAGGTGTTTTTTATTTGTTGTTGTAATTTGTCATAGTTAATTGCAAGCCAATACTGCAAAATGCTTTCGCCATTTCGGAGGCAAGTTTAATTCTTTCATTTAGCGTAGTTAGCTCATCGGCATTCCATTGCCCTAACACATAATCTACTTGCCTCCCTTTTGAGAAATTACTTCCTACTCCAAAACGCAAACGTGCGTATATGTCTGTCCCTAAAGTTTCTTGAATACTTTTTAATCCATTATGTCCGCCATCACTTCCTTTTGGCTTAATCCGCAAAGTTCCAAAGGGTAGGGCAATATCATCAGTTACTATTAAAACATGTTCGGTTTTAATTTTTTCAGCCTGCATCCAATAATTTAAGGCTTTACCACTTAGGTTCATATAGGTAGTTGGTTTAATAACCACAATAACTCTACCTTTTACTTTTAGCTCACACCTAAAGGCTAATCTATCTTGTGTAAATTGAGTTTCTGCGGCTAATGCTAGCTCATCGGCTATCTTAAAGCCAATATTGTGGCGTGTTTGTTCGTACTCACTACCAATATTTCCTAAACATGCTATTAAAAACTTGCTCATGCTGTTACAAATGGATTATTTATTTTTTCATTCCCAATGAGTGTACTTTCACCATGCCCAGAAAAAACACGTGTGTTATCGGGTAATAGGTACAATTTAGTTTTTATACTATTACTTAAGGTATCAAAATCTCCTCCTGGCAAATCGGTGCGCCCTATACTTCCATTAAACAATACATCACCACTAATTATAAAACTGTTGCTTTTACTATAAATACAGATGCTGCCGGGCGAATGACCTGGTGTATGAAATATATCTAAGGTTTGTCCATCAATTTCAATTTTTGTATTTTCATCTAAAAAAATCTCTGGTTCTGGACCTTGATTAAAAGGAATACCATACATTTTAGCAATATTACCTGCAGTGGCATAAACAGGTAAATCGGCTTTATGCATTTCAAGTTTTAATTTAAATTTACTTGTTATAAAGCGCACACCTAATACATGATCAATGTGTGCATGCGTTAAGATCAACCTTGAAACATGAAGTTGCTTTTCTTCAATAAACTTAAGTATTGTATTTTCTTCACTTTCGTTAGCGCAACCTGGATCTAAAATAATGCAATCCTTGTTATCTCCATATAATAGGTAAGTATTTTCGCTAAATGGGTTAAAGGTAAACCACTTTAAATGTAATGCCATATGTTTGTTATATAATTCCTTCTTTTATTAAATCATGTAAATGTATAAATCCAAAAAAATGATTTTGTTTGGTAACAATTATTTGAGAAATATTTTTTTGCTGCATCACCATCAATGCATTTACAGCCAGTTCATCTGCCTCAATGGTTTTTGGTGTATAACTCATAATATCAGCGGCAGTTAGATCATTAATTAATTCATATTTCTCCATCATTCTTCTAATATCACCATCGGTAACAATACCTATTAGTGTATCATTTTCTATCACTGCTGCTGCACCAATTCTTTTAGATGAAATTTCTATAATTACATTTCTTACAGCATCTGTTTTCTTTACTTGCGGTTTTTGATTTTGCGTTGCTAAATCGCCAGCTTTAAGGTACAATCTCTTTCCTAATGCACCACCTGGATGAAATTTTGCGAAATCCTCACTTTTAAAATCCCTACATTCGAGCAAACACACAGCAAGCGCATCGCCCATTGCTAATTGAGCAGTAGTGCTGCTTGTAGGAGCCAAATTATTAGGGCACGCTTCTTTTAAAACAGTACAATTAATAATATAATCGGCTTGCTTAGCAAGGTATGAATCAATGTTACCAACCATAGCAATTAATTTATTGCCTGCGGCTTTTAATAATGGTAGTAATACTTTTATTTCGGGTGTATTTCCACTTTTAGAAATGCAAATAATAATATCCGCTTGCTGAATAATTCCTAAATCGCCATGCACAGCATCGGCAGCATGCATAAATACAGCAGGTGTGCCTGTAGAGTTAAAAGTAGCCGTTATTTTTTGTGCAATGATGGCACTTTTTCCAACACCAGTAACTATTACACGTCCTTTGGACTGAAATATTTCTGATACTGCCAAAGCAAAACTTTGATCAACAAAATTAATCAAGGCAGAAATGCTTTGCGCTTCAATTTCTAAAGTTGCTTTGGCTATTGCGCGTATTTGGTCGGGTGTTTTCAATTATTTATAGATTTAGAAATAAAATTATGTTTTTTTTTGCTTTGCTTCAGTACGATTTATTATATCTTTACAACTGCAAATTAGCGCAAAAATATTTATTAATTCACATAACTAAATTTCAAGAAGAAAATGACAGAAGTAGAAACTGCATCACTACACGAGTCGCTGAACAAATATTTTGGATTTGACAGCTTCAAAGGTGATCAGGAAGCAATTATTATGAATTTGTTAGCTGGTAACGACACTTTTGTAATTATGCCAACAGGAGGGGGGAAAAGTATGTGTTATCAATTACCAGCATTGATGAGTGAGGGAACAGCAATTATAATTTCTCCACTTATTGCTTTAATGAAAAACCAAGTTGATGCCATCAGGAACTTTGGAACAGATGATGGAATTGCTCATTTTATGAATTCTTCATTGAGTAAAGCCGAAATCACCAAAGTAAAAAAAGACATTACAGATGGTAAAACAAAACTTTTGTATGTAGCGCCTGAGTCGCTTAACAAAGAAGAGAACGTAACTTTTTTAAGAGATATTCCAATTTCATTTTTTGCAATTGATGAGGCACATTGTATTTCTGAATGGGGACATGATTTTAGACCAGAATACCGCAGATTACGTCCCATTATTGAACAAATAGGAACCGTGCCCATTATTGCATTAACAGCTACCGCCACTCCCAAAGTACAGCAAGACATCATCAAAACTTTAGCTATGAATGAGGCAAAAGTTTATAAATCTTCGTTTAATCGACCTAATTTGTATTATGATGTGAGGCCAAAACAAAATGTGGTAAAAGAAATCATCAAATACATTAAACAAAATACAGGAAAATCGGGGATTGTATATTGCTTAAGCCGTAAAAAAGTAGAAGAAATTGCCGAAACTTTAAAAGTAAATGGAATTAAAGCATTGCCATATCATGCAGGTTTAGAAGCCAACATGCGTGCACAACATCAAGATATGTTTTTGATGGAAGAGTCAGATGTAATTGTTGCAACAATTGCATTTGGAATGGGAATAGATAAACCGGATGTGCGTTATGTTATTCATCATGATGTGCCAAAATCTTTGGAAGGATATTATCAAGAAACAGGTCGTGCAGGTCGTGATGGTGGTGAAGGAAATTGTATTTCATTTTACCATTATGATGATATTGTAAAACTTGAAAAGTTTATGAAAGGCAAGCCTGTTGCTGAGCAAGAAATTGGAAAGCAACTATTGCAAGAAACAGTTGGCTATGCCGAAACATCAGTATGTCGCAGAAAAACGCTATTACATTACTTTGGCGAAGAATATGATGATGCAAAATGCAATGCCATGTGTGATAATTGCCGTCATCCTAAACAAAAATTTGAAGCTGAAGAAAGTTTATCCTCTGTTTTAGAAGCTGTTTTAGATGTTAAAGAAAAGTTCAAAGCAAAGCATGTTGTGCAGGTGATTATGGGTATTAAAACGGCTGCAACCAAATCATACAAACATGAATCATTAGAGATTTTTGGGAAGGGTTCATTTGAAACAGAAAAATATTGGATGGCAATTATTCGTCAGGGATTGGTGAATAATTATTTAGAAAAAGATATTGAAAACTATGGCTTGCTTGGGCTAACAGAAAAGGGTAAAAACTTTTTAGAAAAACCGCACAGCATTTTATTTACAAGAGATATTGACTATGATGCAGCTGGCGATGATGATGATATGGCGGCCAATGGTGGTGGACAAAGAGGTGGAGCTTCTGATGAAACCTTGTTTGCATTACTTAAAGATTTACGTAAGAAAATAGCAAAGCAAAAAGGCGTGCCGCCTTATGTCGTTTTCCAAGATCCATCTTTAGAAGATATGGCAATTCAATACCCTATCAATATGGAAGAGATGAAACAAATTACTGGCGTTGGTTCTGGTAAGGCGCTTCGCTTTGGAAAGGAGTTTGTTGATCTGATAGCCCAATATGTAGAGGAAAACGATATCACTCGACCTATGGATATGGTGGTAAAATCTGTAGTCAATAAAAGTGGGGCTAAGGTATATATTATTCAAAGTATTGACCGCAAATTATCTTTAGGTGATATTGGCAATGCGAAAGGAATGAGCATGGATGAAGTGATTAGCGAAATTGAAAGCATCGTTTCTTCGGGCACTAAAGTAAATATCAATTACTACATTAATAGTATTATTGATGAAGATAAGCAAGAAGAAATTTACGAGTACTTTAAGGAGTCGGAAACTGACAGTGTATTAGAAGCGCTTAAAGAACTAGGAGAAGAAGACTATACAGAGGAGGAAATTCGTTTGATACGAATTAAGTTTATTGCCGAATTTGGTCATTAAAAAAGTCAATCCCTTTTAAAATCAAGTGCAGTATATCTAATTGTTAGTGTACTGCACTTTTTTATGTGTTAATATGGAAGTAAAAAAAGCAACAATCAATGATATTGACGCAATACAAAGATTAGCCGCACAAATTTGGCCTGTAGCTTACCGCGAAATATTATCGGAAGCGCAATTAAATTATATGCTCAATAAATTTTATAGCGAAGAAGCATTAAAAGATCAAATACTGACAAAAGGACATCAATTTTATATACTAGTGAATGAAGGCAAGCTGGAACTTGGATTTGCCGCTATTTCAAAAGAAAATGAAGAAATTTTTAAACTACAAAAGCTGTATGTATTGCCAAGTGAACAAGGAAAGAAATTGGGTAAGATGCTTTTAGATGAAGTGATTTCATACATTAAAAAAAAGGGAGGCAAAGCACTTATTTTAAATGTAAACAGATATAATAAAGCACAGTTTTTTTATCAAAAACAAAGCTTTAAAATCATCGAAGAAGTTGATATTGCTATAGGCAACAATTACTTTATGAACGATTTTGTCATGCTGCGCAACCTTTAATGCCATATTTTCGTTAAAAACATCTTGTATAAGCTACCGTTTTCTTTGGGCATAATTATTGTCAAGCAAAATAAGCATTCAACTCAGTTTTATTTATCTTAAATTTAGATTTTATATGAGCAATCAATTACAACATGCCATTATAGTGAGTAAAGAAAGTATCTCGAATTTAACTTTTCCAACTACTGAAGTGCTTAAATTAAAAGAAGCTATTGCCAGCAGAATGTTGGACCTTGAAAGAGCCACTGCACTGGGTAATGTAGAGCACAATAAAATAAAAATAACTTTTGAAGATAGTGAAGGATTAAAACAAGTAGAAACCACTATTTGGGCCACAACCGATAAAAGAATTATTTTAAAAGGCGGGGTTGTTATTCCTATCATTAGGATTCATGAAGTAAAAATTATATAGCTATTATTTTCACAATTAAATATTAAAAAAACTATGAAAAAATCTTTGATTATAATCGGTGTTATTCTTTTACTGGTATTTATCATATACCGTTTATTTATTGGTTCTTTTAATGGCATGGTTGATAAAGAAGAAAATGTAAAAAGCAAGTGGGCACAAGTTGAAAATTCATATCAATCTCGTATGGATAAGACAAAAGTTTTAGTTGAAACAGTAAAGGGGGCAGCTAATTTTGAAAAATCTACTTTAACAGAGGTAATACAAGCTAGAGCCAGCGCTACAAGTGCTAAAATTGATGCCAATAATTTAAGTCCTGAAAATGTTGCTGCATTTCAAAAAGCACAAGAGGGATTTAGTTCATCACTTTCAAGATTATTAGTTGTTGCTGAGCAATATCCCGAATTAAAAGCAACAGAATCATTCAAAGAATTTCAATCCCAATATGAAGGAATGGAGAATAGAATTAGCGTTGCAAGAATGAATTTTAATGAAGTTGTTCAAGATTATAATAAATACATCAGAAGTTTCCCAAATAACATTTTTGCAGGCTTATATGGTTTTGCACAAAAAGGATATTTTCAAGCTGTAGCTGGAGCTGAAAAAGCACCAGAAGTAAAATTCTAAAATGGGTAAAATACTCAATAGTGCCGAAGAAAAAATTTTGGTAGATGCTATAGCATTAGCCGAAAAAAACACCTCCGGGGAAATTAGGGTGCATATTGAAAAGGCTTGCCAAGGCGATGTACTTGAACGCGCTAAAGAGGTTTTTGAAAAACTAGGTATGACAGCTACTGAAGCCAGAAATGGTGTACTCATTTATATTGCTGAAGAAGCTAAGAAATTTGCCATTATTGGCGACGCTGGCATTCATGAAAAAGTGGGTAATGATTTTTGGGATGCAAGTAAAAACCTGCTGTTGAACCATTTTAAAAAAGGTGAATTTGTAATTGGTATTAAAGCAGCCGTATTATCATGTGGAGATGCTTTAAAAATGCATTTTCCATTTCAACAAAACGACTCAAACGAGCTTTCAAACGAAATTTCTTACGATAACTAAGCCTGTGCAAAAAAAGATCTTAACCTATTTATTATTATTTGTTGGGCTCTTTTTAATTGTCTTTACGGCTGCATTTGCACAAGATTTTCCTGAAAGGTCAAATCCGCCCAAGTTGGTAAATGATTTTGCAGGTGTAATGACATCAGGTGAAGTAAATGCACTAGAACAAAAATTAGTTGCGTTTAACGACAGCAATTCGACCCAAATAGCCATTGTTACCCTTAAGAGTATTGAAGGCTACGACATAGCTGATTATGCTTTTAAACTGGGTAAAAAGTGGGGCATTGGACAAAAGGAGAAAGACAATGGCATACTGGTTTTAATAGCGCCTAATGACAGAAAGGTTTTTATAGCCACAGGCTATGGTAATGAGGAGTATGTTACAGATGCTATGTCGCGCAGGATTATTGAAGAAAAGTTTAAACCAGCTTTTAAAAATAATAATTTCTACCAAGGATTAGAAGATGGCACCAATGCTATTATTGATTTGCTTACAGGTAAATATAAAGCCGAACCTCAGCAGTTTGGTAAAAAAGGTAAAGGCTCTTTTATTAGAATCATCATTATACTTGCTATCCTTATTTTATTGATTAAAGTTTTTGGTGGTGGCAACCGCGGTGGTGGCCGTACGTTCAATAGCAGCGGTCCTATTTTTTGGGGTGGCATGGGTGGTTTTGGAAGAGGCTTTGGTGGCGGCTCAAGTAGTGGATTTGGAGGAGGTGGCGGCGGAGGCTTTGGTGGTTTTGGTGGTGGCAGTTTTGGTGGTGGTGGCGCTGGTGGTAGCTGGTAGAGGTAATACCAATGTGATTTATAAATTATGCCAATAATTTAAAATCTTACATTGGTAAATGCCCATCGGAAAAAAGTTTGGGACAAATGCCGTGAAACAAATTTGGGCCATTACTTATTTCACATCGGTATAGCATGCAGTTGATAACAGCTGTATTCAGTAAAAACACGCAGGTGATAACACCTGCACGGAGTAAGCGGTGGCGCTGGTGGTAGTTGGTAAAAAAAATTGAAATTGATACGCTGTTGTTGTCAAAATAGAGCAGGCTATTACGCTTGTTTATTGCTTTGCTTCGATGTAAACGCTAAGCTTTGTTTCGTGTTTTTTTAATTGTTAGCGCTCGGCTTCACAATAAAGAAAGTTGAATTTCGAAATTCGGATTAACGCTGCTCAATCTCCATTCGTATGGTTCATTCGCAAAACCTGCTTCTAGTGGGAATAATAATACCACCACTAAGCCCTGCACACTTGGCTGGGCGTCAGTTTAGCGACTACTGGGAATAACAGTTCTTTTAATTAGTTACAGTTTGGTTACTCACTTTCCTATAAACATGAGTTTCGAAAATATGCCTGCGGGCAAAGCGAGTTATTGTAGAAGAATTGATAAGTTTGTTATACATGTTTTTTTGCACACCAAAATATTCATAAACACTTCCATTTTGAAAAGTAACTTTAAGTGTTTGTCCTTTATAAACAAAATCATCAATACCGCTATTGGTAATAATATCTTGATATTCTTCTTTGTTATTTAAATGCGTTTCAGGAGAAATACTGATTAAAAAATGGTATGCTTCAATAATTTCTTTACTTCTCAAAGCGGCTTCTTCTTTGCGTTCTTCATCGTTCACAAACTTATCTGGATGCCATTCCTTCATCAAGTTTCTGTAAAGGCTTTTTAATTCAGCTAAATTGGCATCTTTAGTGATGTTAAATAATTTTCGTGATTCAATAATACGTTTCATGCGTTGCTTTTTTATTGATTAAGGCCAATTAAGGACGTAAAGAATTAAATATTTTCAATTTTCTACAAAAGTAGTATAATAGATTATTTTTAATTTCCATTTGGCATTTATTATGAATTTTCTCTTTAAAAAAATGCACTTCTTTAAAATGAAAAAGGTGCACAAGATCATTAAACAATAAACAACATTGATATTTTATTCTTTGTGTTGAAGTACGAAGTAAAAACAGTAAAATATTGGGCTTTCACAATAAATGGATAAGTTTTCTTGCTGTGCAATTAACTTTTTATATTTTTGTGACCTCTTAAAACAGAAAATAACTAATTTAAAACCCATGGCAAACAAAAAAGAAGTAGGAGCACCTGCTTCGGAATACAACAAAGATGCTACTGAATTAAAGCAGGTAGCTAATCCCCACCAAGGCATGTTTGATGCCGTACTTTCAAGATTGGATATGGCCTTTTCTAAGCTAAATCCCTCTTTTAATTTTCAACAAGTTATTAAAAGCCCTCAAAAGCAAGTTCTTGTGAGTTTACCAGTGATGATGGACAGTGGTAAATTACAGGTTTTTCAAGGCTATAGGGTAATACACAGCACGGCCTTAGGCCCATCTAAAGGTGGTATTAGATACGCTATGGATGTTGATATTGACGAAGTTAAAGCACTTGCAGCATGGATGACTTTTAAGTGTGCCATTGCAAACATTCCTTATGGAGGTGCAAAAGGTGGTATTCAGTGCGACCCTAGAAAACTTTCTGTTGGTGAATTAGAGCGTTTAACAAGAGCTTATACTGCAGCTATGGCGGATGTGTTTGGTGTTGATAAAGATATTCCTGCTCCGGATATGGGAACAGGCAAACGTGAAATGGCTTGGATAGTTGATACTTATTCGAAAATACACAGAGTTGATGCACCAGGTGTTGTAACAGGTAAACCATTAACCTTAGGAGGTTCGAAAGGCCGTGAAGCAGCTACTGGCAGAGGAGTTATGATTTCATGCTTAGAAGCAATGAAAAAAATTGGAATGGATCGCAAAAATGCAACATGTGCCATTCAAGGATTTGGAAATGTTGGCTCTAATGCAGCCAAATTGCTAAATGGAAAAGGAATTAAAGTGCTTGCAATAAGCGATCATACAGCTGGAATTTTTAATCCTAAAGGAATTGATATAGATGCTGCTTTAGAATATGCTAAAGAAAATGGTGGTATGTTAAAAGGCTTCCCGGGAGGAGAAAACATTAGCAATGAAGAATTGCTTTTAGCAGATGTTGATGTGCTAGTGCCTGCTGCTGTGCAAAACGTAATTACTGAGCATATTGCAAAAAACATGAAAGCTAAATTGGTAATTGAAGGAGCCAATGGCCCCACATTATCAGAAGCAGATGCCATTTTATTTGAAAGAGGTATTACCGTTGTTCCAGACATTTTAGCGAATGGTGGTGGAGTTACAGTATCCTACTTTGAGTGGGTACAAAATAAATATGGTCATTATTGGACAGAAGATGAAGTAAATACTAAACATGATGCATCTATGTCGGCTGCATTTGAAAATGTTTGGTTTAATTCTAAACAGTTTAAAACCAATTTACGCACAGGTGCTTATATTACAGCGCTAAAAAAGCTTGAAAAAGCTGTTGCATATCGTGGCAATTATTAATCAATAAACAACTAAGAAAAAGTGAGGACTGAAGCTATTCAACCTCACTTTTTTATTTTTTACTCCTCTCTAAATTAAACTATGAAATTTCACCGCGAAGGCCTGCCAACACTACTTATAACGCTTATGCTCATTTTTATGGTCAATGGGGTGTTTGGTTTTATATTTGCTGATATGCCTTGGATGCAGAATTTTTTTCTTGCGCTCAGTGCTTTTTCATTGATTACTGTTTTGCAATTTTTTCGTCACCCAAATCGCAAAATTGCAAGAAATATCAATCATATTTTAAGCCCAGCAGATGGAAAAGTTGTGGTGATAGAGGAAGTTGAAGAAACCGAATATTTTAAAGATAAAAGAATTCAGATTTCTGTATTTATGTCGCCTATAAATGTGCATGTAAATAGAGCTCCTATCAATGGGATTGTAAAGTTTGTAAAATATCATGCTGGCCTTTATTTAGTTGCATGGCATCCTAAATCTTCAACAGAAAATGAAAGAACTAGCATTGTAATGGAGCATAAAAACGGAAAATCTATTTTAATGCGTCAGATCGCTGGTGCCTTAGCCCGCAGGATTGTTTACTATTGCAAAGAAGGTGAAGAATTGCAGCAAGGAGAAGAGTTTGGTTTCATTAAATTTGGATCAAGAGTGGATGTTTTTGTGCCCATAGGAACAAAAATTGACGTTCAGCTTAACCAAGTTGTAAAAGGTGGAAGTACTTGCTTGGCAAGCTTTGCCTAGAAATTAAATTCCTTATTTTGGATGTTTATGGCATAATAAATGTAATTAATCAATGCCTTATTAATTAAATCAAAACTTTTTTAATTTTACACCACACAAACTTTTCAAATGAAAAAATTAGCATTCGTTTTATTAACACTTCTAAGTGTTTCAAAAATTTCAATAGCCCAAAATCACGATCGTATTATCCCCTCTGTGGAAATTAAAAAATTAGATGGTTCATCATTTAAAACTGACAATATTAAAAATGATGGCAAGCCAATGATAATTGACTTTTGGGCTACATGGTGCAGTCCTTGCAAAGCAGAGTTAAATGCTATTGCTGAAGATTATGCAGATTGGCAAGCAGAAACTGGTGTAAAACTTTATGCAGTATCTATTGATGATGCAAGAAATGTAGATAAAGTTGCGCCCTATGTAAATGGGAAAGGTTGGGAATATGAAGTATTATCAGACGTTAATGGTGACTTTAAAAGAGCCATGAATGTAAATAATGTTCCACATGTTTTTGTAATCAATGGAAATAGAGAAATTGTATACCAACAAAACTCAGCAGCGCCAGGAGATGATAAAAAACTTTATGAGATTGTTAAAAAATTAGCTAAAGGAGAGAAAATCAATTAAGTTTTTATTACCAAAAATAGCAATGAAATTTAACCCAAAAAACTGTTCAATACTTTTCTTTATTCTCTTGTTGAGTTGTCTTAATAAGCTTGTTTTTTCGCAAGGTTTAAATGCAGGAGAAATACATGGTAATTTTCAATTAGACGCACAGTATTACAACCCTGACAGTGCCATTGGTGCGCCAATAGTGCCAGAAAAGGTATTAATGAACAGCTTTACTAATTTGATTTATACCAATGGTGAATTTTCTGCAGGTGTAAGATTTGAAAGTTACTTAAATACTATGCAAGGCTTTGACCCACGCTACGCAGGAAATGGTATTCCCTTTAGGTATGCAAGTTTTAATCATGATAATTTTTCAATTACAGTTGGTAGTTATTATGAGCAGTTTGGAAGTGGAATAATTTTTAGAAGCTATGAAGAGCGCGGATTAGGGTATGATAATGCTATGGATGGAGTAAGAGTAAAATATACCTTGCTCAAGGGCATTCATTTAAAAGCTTTGGTTGGCAAACAAAGATATTACTTTGCCGAAGGACCGGGTATAGTTAGAGGTTTTGATGGAGAAGTTGCATTGAATGAACTGTTACCTGCCTTTCAAGAAAAGAAAACAAAAATTTACCTAGGTGGTAGTTTTGTGAGTAAATACCAGGTTGATCAAGACCCTATTTATGTGTTACCTGAGAATGTTGGAGCTTGGGCTGCAAGATTGAAAGTTAATCGCGGAGGTTGGGCTTTTTATAGCGAATGTGCTGGCAAAATCAATGACCCCTCAAGTGTAAATAATTTTATTTACAAAAAAGGTGGTGGACTGCTGTTTAACACAAGTTATTCGCAAAAGGGTTTAGGCATTAACTTGTCGGGAAAAGTAATTGACAATATGAATTTTAGAAGTGATCGCACTGCACAAAATAATGACTTATTAATTAATTATTTGCCTGCCCTTACCCGGCAGCATACTTATAATTTAGCGGCTACTATTTACCCTTATGCAACGCAGCCCAATGGTGAAATGGCCTACCAGGCTGATATAACTTATAGTTTAAAAAAGGGTTCTAAATTGGGTGGAAAATATGGAACCACTATTTTAGTGAACTATGCTTCAGCTAATGGTTTAAATACAGCGCCTGTAGCAAGTGGTTTAGGCTACAAGCCCGATTATTTTAAGCTGGGCGATGTGTATTACAAGGATTTTAATATTGAATTACAGAAAAAAATTAGTAAGCCATTAAAGTTTACACTTTTCTATGCTAACTTTGTATATAACAAAGATGTGGCGCAAGGAAAAGTTGGCGAAGGCATGGTATATGCCAATATTGAAGTACTAGAATTTACTTATAAGTTTAACGACAAGCATGCCTTAAGAATGGAGTTTCAAGGATTACAAACTAAGCAAGATCTTGGAGACTGGGCAACTGTAGTGGCTGAATACACAATTTCACCAAAATGGTTTTTTTCGACTGTTAATCAATATAATTACGGAAATTACATTAAAGCGGAACGATTGTTTTATCCAATTGGTCAAATTGGCTTTATTAAAAATTCAACCAGGGTTACATTAAGTTATGGTCGACAAAGAGCTGGTATATTTTGCATTGGTGGCATTTGCAGAGTGGTACCCGCATCAAACGGCGCAAGCATATCAATTTCAAGTAGTTTCTAATACATAAAATTGCAATCATGAAAACAATTTTTAAATCAGTTTTTTTAGTTTTATTAATAAGTTTTTTAAATGCTTGTGACTATGTTGACAGAGATGTTGTGGCCAATTATGGAAAAGAAGACACCGCCGCGCCTGACACAACTGGCGGTGCTGATAGTGTTGAAACTAGGATTAGAAAAGTATTGATTGAAGATTTTACTGGGCATCAGTGTCCTAATTGCCCGAAAGCAGCAGATGAAATTAACGTTTTAGAAGAATTGTATGGCGATAAAGTTGTTGCTATGGCTTTGCATGTTTCAACTACATTTGCCGAGCCTGTTCCGCCAACCTTTCCAGCAGATTACAGAACAACAGAAGGGACTGAAATTGATAACTTTTTTAAGATTTCTGCAGCAGGTTTGCCAAAAGGGATGATCAACAGAAGAGGCTATCAAGGCAATCACATTATTCCCTATCAATCATGGAGCTCAGAAGTAAGTAGCATTATAAATACGCCATTAGATGCATGGATAAGTATGGACAATACATTTGATGCGCAGCTTAACAAAGTTACCACTAATTTAAAAATTGATTTTGAAAGCAGTATTACTGATGAAATTAAACTTTGTGTGTTTTTAGTACAAGACAGTATAATATCTCCTCAAAAAGATGCCAGTGCTCCCGGTGGAAAGATCATAGACTATGTGCACAAACACATGTTACGCAAAGGTTTAACACCTGCTTTTGGAGAGTCAATTGTAATAAATCCTACTGCATCAAGCCCCGTAATTGCCAAAACATATTCATTGGTAATGTTACCAGAATGGCTGCCTGAACATTGCAAAATAATTGCTTATATATACAAAGTAAGTAATTTTGAAGTGATTCAAGTACAAGAAAAACAAGTAAAATAAATTGAAACATTCACTCTTACTCCTAATTATTGTTATTTGCTTTTCTTTAGAAAACGCGGTTGCACAAAACTTTTCTGGTGGTGTTTTATTAGGTTTTAATGCCAGTCAAGTTTCGGGGGATAATTATGGAGGCTATAATAAAGCGGGCATTTCAGGTGGTTTTTTTGTGACTAAAGAGCTTACAGAAAAAAGCGAATTGGAGATGCGCATAACCTATTCTGCAAAAGGCAGTAGAGATGTTCCTAATCCTGATAAAGGAAAGTACACAGCTTATTACATGCGATTAAATTACATAGAAGTTCCTATTTTATATAGATACAAATATAAAATGCTTTGGTTGATGGTTGGTTTATCAGGCGGTTATCTTATTAATTCTTCTATTGAAAATGAATCGGGACCATTTCCTGAAAATAGTATTGAAAACAGAGCCTTCAAAAAATATGAAGTTTGCACGCAATTGGGCGTAGCT
This sequence comes from Chitinophaga pinensis, assembly GCA_945872355.1. GTDB lineage: Bacteria > Bacteroidota > Bacteroidia > UBA4408 > UBA4408 > CAIKXD01. The sequence continues at coordinate 17,373 of CAMBZU010000020.1, read as the reverse complement.
CTCCCCTTTGCCGAACATTGGGAAATTGAGCTAAAATCTGCGGATACTTTTCCATTATTGCCAGTAAGGCCGCACGCAAGTGGCGCATCTTTTAGATTAAACTTTGGTCAATTGAACAGTGTGTTGGCTTTTTCTTTAAAATATCGTTTTAAATAAACTAATAAAGGCCAATTCTGTTTAAAACATATGCAAAACCAAATAAACAAAGTTGTTGTAGCAGTAACAGGAGCAAGCGGGTCTATTTATGCCAAAGTTTTGTTACAAAAATTAGCGCAACTGAATGATCAAGTAAAAGAAGTTGGCTTGGTGATGAGCAACAATGCTAAGGATGTTTGGCGGTTTGAATTAGGGAATAGTGATTATGAAAATGTTCCTTTCAAAACCTATCAAAAAGATGATTTTTTTGCTCCCTTTGCTAGTGGTTCGGCCAAGTTTAATATCATGATTATTTGTCCATGCTCTATGGGGACCTTAGCGAGAATTGCCGCAGGAATTTCCAATGATTTAACCACCCGTGCTGCTGATGTTATACTTAAAGAAAGACGAAAGTTGATATTAATGGTTAGAGATACGCCTTATAGTTTAATACACCTCAACAATATGAAAACTATTACTGAAGCTGGTGGGATTATTTGTCCGGCAAGTCCATCTTTTTACAGCAAACCCCAAAGCTTTGAAGATCTTGCTGCAACAGTTGTAGATCGGGCTTTAGATTTAGCAGGTTTAAATGTTGATGCCTATCGTTGGGGCGATGCTCAAAAATAGTTTGAATTTTACAAAATTGCATTTCAAAAAAAATATTTATCTTTAAACCATATTAAAAATAAAAGCATGAAAAAATTAAATTTCCTTATAGCGCTTGTGGCGATAAGCCTTGTAACATACGGTTTTATCAGCAACAGGAAACAAGACACTCAAGTGGGAATAAATATTGGCAATAAAGCGCCTGAGTTAAAATTTAAAAATCCTGAAGGAAAAGAAATAGCGCTTAGTGAAGTTAACAAAGGTCGCTATGTGTTAATTGATTTTTGGGCTTCATGGTGTGGTCCTTGTAGAATGGAAAATCCAGCTGTGGTTAGGGCGTACAACAATTTCAAAGATAAAAAACTTAAAGGAGCAAACAAGGGATTTACCATTTACAGTGTTTCACTTGATAGGGTAATAGAGCCTTGGAAATTAGCGATTGAGAAAGATGGTTTAATTTGGGCGAACCATGTTTCTGATTTATTGTGGTGGCAATCAGAGGCAGCAAAGAAATATCAAATTCAATCTATACCGGCAAATTGGTTGGTTGATCCCAATGGAATTATTGTTGCAAGAGGATTAAGAGGAGCTGCGCTTGAGACTGAATTAGCGAAATACGTAAAATAAAGTTTGAAGAATACGCTCAATTTAAGCCTTAGCTGTTCGTTATTATTACAGCAATTGTAAATTGTTATAACTATTGGCAATTATAATAACCTAATTTTGGCTAAATCAGCTGCGAATTTTAGAGCTTTTGGTATAATTCTAAGATACCATCGATCATAGCTTTCCAAGAAAAATTCTTTTTTGCTTCTACTGTATTTTTAACCATTTCCTCTTCCCTACTTTCTAAATAAAAATCTTTAATATAATTAGCAATTTTTTGCGGATCTCTTTCTGCAACATAACCACATAATTGGTGTTGCACCATTTCGGCCAAACCTCCTACATTAGTTACTAGCATTGGCCTTTCGAAGTGATAAGCTATTTGCGTAACGCCACTTTGAGTGGCAGTATGGTAGGGCTGCACTACTAAATCGGAAGCACAGAAATAGTATTTAACCAAATCGCTATGAATATAATGTGTGTTTAAAATTAAATGCTGCTCTAATTTACCTTCTTGAATAAGTTGCAAATAGGGTTCAGGACTTTCATAAAACTCGCCAGCTACAATTAGTGTAATGTTTAATTTTTTAATTTGCTCATCGGCCATGGCTTTTAGCAACAAATCCAAGCCTTTGTAATGTCTTATAAACCCAAAAAATAATATATAATGTTTGGTAGGATCTAGTTTAAGTTTTTGCAATGCAACTTCTTTCAACACTTTTTCTCCGAAAGTATCATAAATTGGATGAGGGATAAAGGCTTTATTTTGGTTATCAGTAAAGGTGTTTAAGTCGTTTAATACTGACTTTGACATGGCCACAAAACCCTGACAAGATTTTACAAAATATTTAGTAAGAAAATGATCTCCGAAACGTTTTTCATGAGGTATAACATTATCGGTAATGGCAATCACTTTTATTGATGAATTTAATTTAATGATGCGCATCATAGTTCCCAAACATGGTCCCATAAATGGAATCCAAAACCTTACAATTACCAAATCGGGCTTTTCTTTTTTTATTTTTAAAGCAGTATTTATCCAGTTAAATGGATTAATGGAATTAATACATGTTTTTATGCTGATATCGGCAGGTGCTTTCCCTGAATCATATTGTGAGGTGCCCGGAAATAGAAAAGACGGGTATTGCAGCGAAAACGAGTAAATTTGAGCTTCATTGCCCGCTTTAATAAACTCTCGGCAAAGGGATTCATTAAAATTGGCAATACCACCGCGTAAAGGAAAAGCAGGACCGACAATAATAACTTTCAATGATAAATTTTTAAATTAAAATGGATATTACTTATTAAAACCTCTTAGTTTTAAGGCTGTGAGCACCTTTTTTGTGTACAAAGGAAAATCACCGTTTAGCATCCAGGCAAAGTAAGAAGGTTCATTTTTAAGCACTTCGATCACAGGTTTACCGGCATGCTTGCCAAAGTTAAAAACCTCAACACCTTTGTCGTTGTATATGATTCTACCAGCAAGGTCTACATTTTTATTGATATTTGTAAACTCGTGTAAGGTTTTTACATCGTTTTGAACGGGTTTAGACTTTAGCCCATTTTTATCTTCAAACTCGGCATCTTTATATTTTTCGATTTGTGCTAAAAGCACCTCATAGGTGGCTTGCACGTCAGCTTCTGCAGAGTGGGCATTGATGATTTCTTTATTGCAATAAAATTTATAGGCTGCCTTAAGTGTTCGTTGTTCCATTAAATGAAAAATATTTTGCACATCAACAGTTTTTCTATTCTCTAAATCGAAATCAACCTCGGCACGCAAAAACTCTTCTACCAAAACAGGTATATCAAATTTATTAGAATTAAATCCCGCCAAATCGCTATTCCCAATAAAATTAGCAATTGACTTTGCCAATTTTTTAAAAGAAGGCATGTCGGCTATATCAGCATCATATATCCCATGTATGAGCGAAGAAACCAATGGAATAGGCATTTCGGGATTAATGCGTTGGGTATATTTTTCCTGACTACCATCGGGCATAATTTTGATGATACAAATCTCTACAATTCTGTCGGAGGCTACGTTAACGCCCGTGGTTTCAAGATCGAAGATTGCTAATGGTTTAGTAAGTTTGAGTTGCATTAATGTTTTGTTATAGTATTAAATCCATCATTTATTTAGGTTTAACAGTTGCATCAGATTTTTTTGGATTTGCTGACTTTGATTTTGTTGGAGTTTCAGCAGCTCCTTCTTTGCTTTTTGCTTTAGGATTAGTATTGCCTTTGGTTTTACCACTAGGTTTTACAGGTGGCGCCGTAAACAAAGGCACAAGGTTAATTTCCATTGGAATAACCTCAGTATATTTTTTGCGATTGTCAACGTTGATATCTTTAGCAAAGGTTTTATAACCTTTGCAATTTACAACCAATTCATATTTACCTGCATCAAGTGCAATTGCAACTTTTCCGTTTCGGTATGTTTTGTATTCTCCTTGTTTATTTCCTGTTGGCAGATAATTGATTATAACCTCAGCGTTAATTCCAGTACTTCCTGAATCAGGAGTTGCAATAATATTTGCAGTAATCACTGTAAGTTTAGGTTCAACATCTTCAAAAACTACACGGTACAAATCAAAGTCACCAAAACCATCATGTCTAACTGATGAAACATAAGCGCTTCTGCCATTTTCCATATAACAAATAGTCATGTTATCTTCTGGTGTGTTGATTGGGTAACCAACGTTTACGGGCTCTTTGTATTTTTCCGCAGCATTGTCCCAGTCTGCCCTAAAAATATCAAAACCACCCATGCTATTGAAACCTTGCGATGCAAATAAGATTGAATTTCCATCAGCTGTAATTCTTGGAAAATCTTCACCGTAAGGTGTATTTAACTCTTCAATATTTACTGGTTTACCCCAAGTTCCGTCGGGTAATTTTTTTGAAATCCAAAGATCTGAGCTGCCTTTACCATCGGCCCTGAAGCTAGCGTAAACCAATGTATTTCCATCTGGGCTAATTGACGCAGCAGATTCTACTTTATTTGTATTTATAACGCTTCCAAGGTCGGCGGCCAAGCCGAAACCGCTTTTTTCAAATTCAGAAATAAAAATATCGCCATAGGTATCTTCATGATCAATATAAACTAACATTTGCTTTCCATCAGCGCTCAATCCAACTACTTCTTCGTCGTACTCTGTATTTAATTTTGCATTAACGCCTTTAGATTTTGACCAAGATGAATTTTTCCATTCAGAAATATACATTTCTGAAGTATAATAGCCATCAGGATCGATCACACCGCCTGTATTTCCTGGTCTTCTGGTTGTAAAAACAACAAAAGACTCGTTGGTTGGGAGGAAGGGATAATAGTCGGCAAATTCAGAATTAACTTTCCTTCCTAAGTTCTCGAAAGTAACATTTGCTGGATTTTTGATGATTTCTTTGGCATTCTTGCATTGTTCTATTTGCAAATTGCACAATGCTATTTCATTTTTTTTCCTTGGATTTAACTCAATAAATTTATTGAATGCGGTAATTGCTTCATCAAATTTTAACGCAAAATGATAGGCCATTCCTAAATCATAATAGTGCTCATTATTGGCCTTTTCAGAATTAAAATATTTTTCTAGGTATATGTAAGCACTGTCTTTAACAACATTGGTTCTTAGCATACAAATTGCTAAGCGAAAGTTAAATTCTGGATTTTTATCATCCGTTTTAACGAGTTGCGAATAACTCCGGAGCGCGCTTTTATAGTTTTTAGCATTAAATTGCCCTGAAGCATTTTCAACGGGGTCTATTTTTTCTTGTGCAAACACAGTGTTGGCAAACATGAAAATGAAAAGCAATGTAAATACCTTGTAAATATACTTTGACATCATAAGCTATAAAATAAAATTTGTAAACGCGCTTCACAAATATATAATTTACTTTTAAACAAACATATAATTCAATTTCCATTCAATGTATTAAACTCATATTTCGCATTGTGAAGCAGCGTATCAGTTTTATTATTCTGTAAAAGTATCTTTAAAATTACTGTAAGTTCTCCATTTTTCTAATACTTTTTGCATGTCGGTAGCTATTTTTGAGTCAAAGAATAAATCTTCTCCAGTAACTGGGTGCACAAATCCAAGTGATTTTGCATGCAATGCTTGGCGATTTAAAAGGTCAAAATTATTCTCTATAAATTGTTTGTATTTACTAAAGGTTGTTCCTTTTAAGATTTTTTTTCCACCATACAATTCATCACAAAAAAGTGGATGGCCTATAGATTTAAAATGCACTCTAATTTGGTGCGTTCTGCCTGTTTCGAGTTTACATTCTACTAAGGTTACGTAGCCAAACCTTTCTAAAACCTTATAATGCGTAACAGCATATTTTCCTAAATCTTCAGTATCAAACACATCCATTTGTTTACGATCTCGAATATTGCGGCCAATAAAGCCTTCTATTCTGCCTGAATCTTCAGAAAAATCGCCCCACACTAGCGCAATGTATCTTCTTTTGGTAGTGCGGTCGAAAAACTGTTTAGCCAATTTGGCGAGTGCAACTTCATTTTTAGCCACAACCATAATTCCTGTAGTGTCTTTATCTAAACGATGCACCAATCCGGGTCGTGGGCTATTTTCATTGAATAAAGGAAGATCTTGAAAGTGATACATTAACGCATTTACCAGCGTGCCCGAGTAATTGCCAAAGCCAGGATGAACAACCAAACCAGCTTGCTTATTAAGCACTACTAATTGATCATCTTCATACACAATTGTTAACGGAATATTCTCGGGTTGAATTTCTGTTTCCCTTGGTGGGTGTGCCATTAAAATGCTTATAACATCAAAAGGCTTTACCTTATAATTTGATTTAACAGGTTTATCATTTACTAAGATATTGCCCGCTTCTGCTGCTTGTTGAATTTTAGTTCTTGTAGCATTTTCGATGCGGGTCATTAAAAATTTATCTATTCTTAATAATTGCTGACCTTTGGTCATCACTAATCTATGATGCTCAAATAAATCTTGTTCTTCGGTATCTGGCTCTTCGTTTTCGCTCATTTATTCTATTGTAATTTTATTTGAAAAAGCTGATTTTTTTAGGGTATCTTCAAGTAAATTTAACTCCCCAGATTTTATTTTTAATTTATAGCTGATGTGCTCTGCAAAATTTCTTTCCTCAAATTCAATGTTAAAACCTTTAATCAATCTATCTATTTCGGATTGTAAATTGTAGCTAAAGGTAATACAAATATTGCTTCTTATAATAACTTCAATTGGTTTTGCCAAACTTAAACAATCAATTGCCGCTTGTTTATATGCTTGAATTAGCCCAGATGTGCCAAGCAATGTGCCTCCAAAAAAGCGAACAACAATCACTAAAATATCGCTTAATTTAAAAGATTCGATTTGATTAAGTATAGGTTTACCAGCCGTTCCAGAAGGCTCACCATCATCGCTACTTCTGTAATTGTTATTGTTTGCGCCTAGTTTATAAGCAAAACAAAAATGACAAGCTCCTTTAAACTGCGCATCTTTTCTGTATTTATCTACTAAAATTTTTGCTTCTTCGGCAGTTTTAATAGGATGCGCAAAGGCAAGAAATCTACTCCCTTTGTCTTTATAAAGCGCCTGGTAGCTTTGATTGATTGTGCAATACAAATCGTTCACGCTAATTACATTAAAGCAATTAAAGCGATAGCAAAAATACTTAACAAAATGCCAATTAAATTGAGACGACTTAATTTTTCTTTAAAGGCAATTATACTTACCACAGTGCTCAAAACCACTATTGACATATTGTTCACAGGAAAAAATGTGGATGCATTTAGATAATTACTTTCAAGAGATTTCATCACAAAAAACATAGAGAAAAAATTAGGAACTCCCAATACCAATCCAACAAGAATACTTTTTGAGTGCATGGTTGTTTTTTTCATTATCAATAATGATATAAATGAAAATAAACCACCAATAGCAGCAAACATAAAAGCAGTAGATAAAATATATTCGTTACTAATTTCTGGACTTGTAAATTTTCTTTGTAAATAGTTTATTAATGCATCAATACTACCGCATCCTAAAAACAATATTAAAGGCAAAAGAAAATGCCACTGTGTTGTAATTTTAACTGATTGATCTGACTTTTTAAAACTGACCATAACCACTGCAACCATGGCTAAAACAATGCCTATAATTTGCAATGTACTTATTGATTCATGATACAAGTAAACCGCTAAAGTAACAGGGATTACAATAGACATTTTATTGGCTACTGAAGCTACAGAAACACCAAAAACAACAGTAGTTACAGAAATTAAATAAAATAAACTTACAAAAAGCAAACCCAGCATCATGGCATAATATATCCAATGCTGATGAAAAATAAATCCCAAATTAAATGGCTGTGCAGCAATTTGAAAACCTAAAAAAGCAGCTACAAAATAATTGGCCACTATGGCCTGAAAACTGTCAATTCCGAATTTAGGAAACAATCTAAATGCTAAAATTAATCCTGTGTTTACTAATATGCAAAGTATGATATATATCATTGGTTAATCTTCAGAGTTTATAATTTTATAATTGTCGCCTAATACTGTTCTGTTTTGCACTTCCTTTCCGTAATTGAGTTGAGGTGCTTTTACTCCTTGCTCCCATTGATTTGAAGATGTAAAAACATGTGCCTCATTCCATACTTTATGATCAATAAACAACTGTAAGGTTTTGGGGCCACCCTCAACCAACAAAGATTGAATGTTTTGCTCATACAAATAAGTTAATATTTCATTAAGCAAATTGTGTTGCTTGTTTATTTGCACGAAGCTAACGGCATTTGTTGATTGTTGTGGATTTAATGTAAAAACTATTGTTGGGTTATTGTCAGTAAATACATTTAAATTTTGAGCCAACTGCCCTTCTAAATCAATAATAACTCGAATTGGATTTTTGCCAAACCACTTTCTAGTGGTAAGTGATGGATTATCGTATTTTGCTGTATTATATCCAATAAGAATAGCAGATTGACAAGCCCTTAATTGATGGACGTTGATATCGGAAAACCAATTAGTTATTTTAGGCGATAATTGCGAGGCTGGCAATCTTCCACAATATCCATTGGCAGTTTGCGCCCACTTTAAAACTACATATGGTTTTTTGTTGGTGTGATAGTTTATAAATCTTTTGTTCAATTCTTTAGCTTCATGCGCTAATACGCCAACCACAACTTCGATACCTGCATTTTTTAATTGGCTTACTCCTTTGCCTGCCACCAATGGATTAGGATCTAAGCAAGCCACATAAACCTTTGCGATTTTATGTTCAATAATTAAATTGGTGCATGGTGGCGTTTTTCCAAAATGCGCACATGGTTCGAGGCTTACATATAGCGTAGCGCCTTCTAATTCTGATTTATTATGTGTTTGCTGAATTGCATTTACTTCTGCATGAGGCCCACCGTGGTTTTTATGATAACCTTCACCTATTATTTTTCCATTATTAACCACAACGGCTCCTACCATAGGGTTTGGAGCCACCCATTGTTGGCCAATAGCTGCCAATTGCAAACAGCGTTGCATAAATAATTCGTGCTTATTCATTTTGCAAAAGTAAGAAGCCGCAGTTAATAAACTAACTGCGGCTTCTTAATAATACGTATTTTTGAATTTACTTGCTGATTACCATTTTTTTGTAGTGCTTTTTATTTTGCTCGCTTACTTGAATTAAATACACACCCTGCTCTATATTAGGCAAATCAATTGTTAAATTGTTTTTTTCAGCACTTAAATTGCTCGTCCAAACCGAAGCTCCAACAACATTAATAATCTCCACTGTAACTTGCCCTTTATTTTCAGTTTTCAATTTTAGGTTAAATCTTCCACTGTTAGGGTTTGGCAAAACATCAAAGTTTAAAAAGTCAAAACCATTTATATCGTCTATTCCAAAGGCTAATCCACCTCCATTTCTAACAATATTAGATCTGCACTTGGGTATTGCTGCCCTTGATGTATCACATGTTTCAAGTGGAACAGTTATCCAATAAGCAAATACAGTGTCGGGGCCCGTATTTACATCCGTATAATTAAAAATATTACTTGAAACTTGATCAAAAATAATATCTGGGTTAGTGCTTGTTTCTTTATGCAACTCGAACACATTAAAAGGTAAGCCGCCATATGGATTCCAAGTTAAATCAAAGCTAAGCCCATTGTTTGAAGTGTTTACTTTTATATTTATTGTGGTATGATAGGCAGTAGGGATGGAAGTGCCACCACAAACATCTTTTAAGGCTAAACCATAGGTGTAAAAATGAGCTGCCGTATTTACAGTGTCATTAAGTACGCCCCAGGTAGGTATGTTAATCGTATCAACATCTTGAAAAGTATAATAGGTTGCTAAAGCATCATATGGAATTATAGCAATTGTATCGAACCCAAATTGAATATCAGACTTTCTTAATAAAATAAAACTCTCTAGTTGAACAGTCGTTTGCGGGTTTTCCCAATAAATAAAATTTCTTTGGCTTGGTTTGTCAACCGTTACAAAGCATATTGCACTTGGATCAGGTCCAAAATTAGCAATTGGTAAAATAGATGAATTAGTACAGCCATTATTATCAGAAACTATAACACTGTAAACACCTGTTTGTGTAATGGTAATTGTTTGTTGAGCGCCAAGGATTGTTGGTTCGATTAATCGTTGCCAAGTATAGGAAGTATAACCTGCATTGGCTTGAAGTGTAGCTGTGTTATTTGGTGTACAAGGATCAAATGGATCTATTATGGTAATTGTTGGTGGCGCAGGAGGTTGGTTAAACACTACTTGAACCACATTTGACATACTTACACAGTTGTTGGCAGTATCATTAACCAAAACACTGTAAAAGCCCGAATAACTCAATTGAGTGCCGTTGTAAAAGCAATTATAATTTGAAGTATTAGCACCGCCTATTACTAAACCATTAAAATACCATTGGTAACTTGTGCTTGGAATAGCTGTAGTTGTTAATAATACTGGGGATCCAGCGCAACCAATAATTGGACCTACTTCATTTATTGAAGCTTGGTTGGTGCAATTATTTCCAGAAATATTAATTGAAAAAGCGGCTGGTATGGTATCAATACAACCAGTAATAATATCTTGTGCAACTAAAAATACTGTATAGACCCCATTGTTGAAATAGGTATGTGAAAAGTTCTGTGCATTATTAAATTGAGTAAACCCATCACCAAATATCCATGTGAAATTATATTGGCCAAGAGCAGCATATGGATTTGTGAAATTAACTACATAAGGAGGCAATTGACTAAAAGTAATAGGACTTGCCGTAAAACTAATTCCAAATGAAATAGGATTGTAAATTACGTTAACTGTATCGGCATCGCTGCACAAAGCATCACTTACTTGCACAATGTAGGTGGTATTTACACCTGGTGAAGCTACAGGATTTGCGATTGTTGTATTGCTTAAACCTTGCGCTGGCGACCAACTATAAGTAACAGTTCCTGCTCCAGTATAATTTACCGATGTATTCAATTGAGCTGTATTTCCACAAGTAATGGTTTGATCTGAACCTGCATTTACAGACAAATTAACTACTGATAGATTTTGACTGGCTGTATTGGTACAATTATTTGCATCATTATAGCTGTATGTAATCTGAAAATTTCCCGCTCCATTTAAAGTTGGATCAAATTGATTACCGCCAACAACTCCGCTTCCTACATATGTTCCACCAATTGGATTACCGCCTGTTAAACTGAAAGTTTGCAATCCATTACAAACGGTAGCAAAGTTATCTAAGGTAACTGTTGGTAATGAAAACACTTCAATTGAGGAAGTTGATGAATTAGTACAACTATTTACATCTGTATATGTATAGGTTAAAATTTGAATTCCTGCGCCAGCAGTTAATGGTGAAAACACATTACCACTTACACCAAATCCACTGTAACTTCCACCTATTGGCAGACCGCCATTTAAATTAACAGGCGTACCGTTAATACATGCTTGAGGAGGTGCTGTGAAAATAATTTGTGGTAAATCATTAACCACAATTGTAATTGTATCATAACCAACACATCCATTTGCAAAGCTTACTGTATAAACAACTTGATGATTTCCTACGCCTGCAATTGTTGGATTAAAGCTGTTGCCGTTTACACCATTTCCACTAAATGAACCACCAATGGGTGAATAAACGAATGTAATGGAGTTACTATTGATACATAGCGGCGAAACTGCTTGTAATATTGGCGCTGAACCTGAAAACACATTTATATTTTGTGTTATCGAGGCGCTACAACCATTAATATCTGAATAGGAATAAGTAACATTAAATGTTCCCAAACCCGATGTATTAGGATCAAAGGTATTTCCCACAATGCCAGTTCCTGTAAAGCTTCCGCCAGAAGGTGTTCCTAATAAATTAACCAAACCGCCATCTATGCATACAGCGTTAGGTATAATTGCAGAAACAACAGGTGGAGCCGTAAGTGTAATATTTTGCGAAGCAGATCCAACACAGCCATTAATATCGGTATAATTATATTGAATAGTTGTAGAATTTCCAGAGATTAACGAAGGATAGAAAATTGCATTATTTAATACCCCTAAACCAGTGTAATTGCCTCCTGCGGGCGATCCTCCAGAAAGTAAAATGTTACCTTGATTTGCACAATAACTAGCAGCTGCAGGAATACTCACATTTGGAAGTGCATTTACAGTAATATTATTAGATGAAAAAGTTGTACATCCTGTGTTAACATCCGTATAGGAATAACTTACATTAATAACTCCTGGGCTATTCGCTGTAATTACACTTGCACTAGGCAGTCCATCTACCAATAATGTTCCGCCCGAAGGAGAAAACAAGAGATTCAATGTTGCTCCTACACATACATTGGTTGGAATATTAAATGAAACAATTGGAGGCTGATTTACAAAAATAAATTCTACTGCAGAAGCGCTACATCCATTTGCATCGGTATAGCTATATACAACTTGGTGGTTACCTGGTCCTGCATTGGCGGGATTAAATTGAATGCTTGAAATACCATCAACAGTATAAGTTCCCCCCACAGGCGAGCCTCCATTTAAGCTGAATGAAGCATCATTTAAACAAAGAGATGAAAATGGAGTTAAGGTTACTAAAGGCAATGCATTAACAGTTATATTATCTGTTGCGCTTGCAGCACAACCATTTGATCCAACATAATTGTAATTCAAATTAAAAGTTCCTTCGCCAGCTAAATTTGGAAAAAAGCTTCCTCCAAAAACACCTTGTCCGGTATATATGCCACTGCCTCCTGCTGGAAATCCAGCACCTCCATTAAGCGCAACAGCAGCAGCATTGACGCATAAATCAGCAGGAGCAATAAAAGTAACTGAGGGCAAAGAATTGATAGTGATGTCACTCCCATTGTTATCGCCTATTACTATTGGATTGGTCCCTTTAACCCTTATACGATAGGCGTTACCTGCGATTGTACCAAGAGGAATAGTTGCGCTAATATTGCCTGAGTTTAATGACAAAACAGCGCCAATTGTTGTAGGCAATGCAAAACTGCCTGCATTGTCGCTAAGCTCAGCAATAAAGGTATTTCCAGCATTAAAAACTCCATTTACTGAATATGAAATATTAAACAAATCACCTTCGCAAACTGTGTTATTAATTAATGGCAAGGTACTTATTGTTTGTGCCTCCGATTTTGATACTACAAAACCTAATAATACTAACCCAAAAACAATTATTTTCTTCATGTTATTAATTCTAAAATTATCTTGCTTATTTATTGATAATTAATCTCTTATTGATTACTTTTTTACTGCTAGTTACTTTCAGCAGGTATACTCCTTGTGCCGCATGTTCAAGTGGAACAAATAAGTTGTTTTTACCATGCGTTTTTTCGAGTTTTTTGAACCAAACAAGCTCACCGATTTGATTGTAAATAGCAAGGTTTATATCTTCTACTAAACCAGTTGTTATACTAATATTAAATGTTCCATTGTTAGGATTGGGAAAAGCATTAACTTCGAAAAGTTGGCTTCCTTCTTCAATTCCAAGTGCATTGCCATAGCTTACTGTATTTGAAATTGACTGTTGATACATATTGCTATCGCTGTTACATAAATATAAAAGATTTGCCCTAATTTGATAGTATACATAACCAGATGAATAGGCAGGTGGCGACAGATCTTTTATGGAGTAAAAGTTAGCATTGTTATTGTTGAATATATATGAACTACCAACTGGGCTTAAAGTTGCAGCAGAAGCGCCTCTATAAAGTGTATATGTTAATGAGTCAATGCCAATATATTTAGTAAAGAATACCTCAAGACTATCACCACTTCCAAGCGGCGTTATCCAGGTTTTAATAGTACCATGCAAATCTCCTTGAGTTGTCATATTTCCACAACTATCTTTAATAGCTAATCTATATCTGTTATTATTTACTGAAGGCAATGAAGCAGTATCTAAAAACTCACTGTTGTCTTGGTAGTCAACCCTTCCTATTTCATTAAACACACCAGCAATAGTTGATTCTTTATAAACTACAAATGAATCAATTGAAGTTGTAATTGGCTTCTCCCAAATTATTCTGTTCTTATTTAATAGCGTATCCACCGTAGCAACGCAAATGTATTGAGGCAACATATTACTTCCATTGACTGCAAAATCTATTGATTGAGAATAACAACCATTAGTATCGAAGCCCTGTACCCAATAGTTGCCAGAAGTATTGATTGTAATAGTGCTTTGTGTGGCACCATTGGACCACAAATAGGAAGTATAACCTGCATTTGTAGTTAATGTTAATAATCCTCCTCCACAAAAATTATTAGTGCCAGCGCTAGTTATGTAAGGAACCGCAGGTAGAGGCAGTATAGTAATATATACGGGGCTCGAAAGATTTATACAGCTGCTATCTTCAACACCAACACTATAATAACCTGAAACTGTTGGGGCATACATACTTCCTAAAGCTGATTGCAGTGGTATGCCATTAAAATACCATTGATAGGAATAATTCCCTGTATTGCAACCAAGCACAAAGTTTTGGTTAGCACAAATTGAAGTGCTGTAGTTACTATTGTTTGGAATTAACACGCCATCTATAACAATATTAGCACTGTCATTACAAAAAATACCATTGTTACAAGTAATCAAGTTTGACATTATTAAGGTATCTGTGCATCCACTGCCAAGTGCAGTTGCAATGAGTGTTACATTAAAGCTTCCGTTGCTTGTGTAGTTATGATACACTGGTTGGAAACCATTGTAGGTTGTTCCATCTCCAAAATCCCACACAAACGAATAATTGGATGGACTTGGAGTATTATTGGTGAAGAACACAATAAAAGGTGCAGCGTTCAAAATTTGAGCGCTTGGTGTTACCGCCAAATTGAAATTGGGTTGTGCTACTACTACTAATACTGTATCGTAAGAAATACAAACACCATCGCTAACAGTGAGTATATAGTTTGTAGCGGATGAAGGTGTTGCAATAGTATTTTGAGTATTTGTGCTGCTTAAGCCTATGGATGGACTCCAAGTATAGGTTAATGCGCCTATTCCCGAATAGTTACTTTGCCCTTGCAACAATGCCGATGTGGTACAAGTGATACTTTGATCGCTGCCTGCATTGGCTTGTAAATTGTAAATGTTGTAACTTATTGATGTAGAATCAAGACATCCATTGCTATCAGTAAAAGTATAACCTAAACTTTGGGTGCCATTTGGAAGTACAGTTGGATCTAAAACACCGTTATTCACGCCAAGTCCATAATAGTTTCCTCCTGTTGGCAATCCATTGCTGAGTGTTATATTGCCAGCACCAGCACAAATATTTCCTAATGACGATAAGGCTAAGGTTGGCAAAGCATTCACAATAATATTGGCACTTGCACTGTTGCTACAGCCATTTACATCAGTGAATGAATAGTTAATTGCAAAGGTTCCATCGCCACTTAAATCGCTATCAAAAAATCCAGTGTTCACAAAATTGCCAACATAAATACCACCTACTGGCAATCCATTATTTAATGCAATTAAGCCTGAATTGCCGCATATGTTAGTATAGTTTGGCTGGGTAACTATTGGTGCTGCATTAACAGTAATAATTTGATTTGCACTATCGGCACAGCCATTATTATCAGTATAAACATACAATAGATTAAATATTCCATTGCCAGATATAGCAGGATCAAATAAACCATTGCTAACTCCTGTACCACTGTAAATACCTCCCACTGGTTGTGCAAAGTTTAATGCATAAGCACTATTATTGCTACATAAGGCAGGGACAGCAACACTAATAATAATTGGCAATGCATTTACTGTAATTGTTTGATTTGCTATCGATAAACAACCGTTAATATCAGACACTGCATAGTTAACAGTATGTATACCAACTCCAGCAACAGCTGGATTGAAGGTGTTTGAAACAATGCCTAAGCCACTGTATGTGCCTCCTAAAGGGATTGCAGCGTTTAAAGCAAAAGGAGGTGAGTTTAAACAAATAGGTGATAGTGGCGAAAAGTTTACAGATTGAGGTGCTAACACATTAATATTTTGTGAAAGTGAAGCAGTACAGCCATTCGCATCAATATAAGTATATGTAATTGCATTTACTGGATTTGCCAAATTAGGATAAAACACATCCCCTAAAACCCCTGAACCAGTGTAATTACCGCCTCCAGGAAGACCACCCGATAAAATCAAAGGGGCGGCCGTTTGACAAATATCGGCATAGGCTGGCAAGCTAACATTTGGAAGCGCATTAATAGTGAATTGTGAGGAAATGCTATTGCCACAGCCACTTGAAGGATTGTAATTGTATGTTAAAGTGTGTATACCAACACCAAGTATATTTGTATTGATTTCTGACACAAGGATACCATCAATTAAATAAGTTCCACCGGTTGGGAATCCATTGTTTAAACTATACACCCCACTATTTACGCAAAGGTTTGTTACAGGTAACAGCGTAAGTTGAGGCAATGGATTTACAATAATATCAAAAGTGGCTGCAGTTGAGCATGTATTCAAATCTGAATACAAATAAGTAATGGTATGAATTCCTGCGCCAGCAACAATAGGATCAAAGCTACTGCCAACAATTCCACTTCCAATAAATATTCCTCCTGCTGGAGTTCCTGTTAATAATGTAGGTGCATCATTTAAACAAATTACAGGTTGAGTTGCAGCAGCAGAAACTATTGGTGCTGAGTTGATAATATAGTTTTGAGATGCTATTGATGCACAACCATTGATATCATTAACGATATAATCAATATTGTAAATTCCTCCTGGAAGCAATGTTGGATATAAAACGTTATTAATAATACCAGCGCCGCTGTAATTGCCTCCTAAAGGCAAGCCCCCACTTAAAATAACTGATGCGCTTCCTTCGCAAGCAACATTATTTATTAAATTAAATGTTGCTGGGATTGGTGTATTCACTATTACTTGAACTATATCTGATGTTTGACTACAACCATTTCCATCAATATAGGTAACATCATAATTACCTGGTGATACAACTGTAATAGATTGAGAAATCTCACTATTGCTCCAAGTGTTTCCGCTAGGCTCATTGGAAGCTAATGTTACCGAAGAGCCATTGCAAATTACAAGGGACCCAAAAGCAGAAATTATTGGTTGCGCGGGTAATGCATTTACTGTAACTGTAATAGGTAATGATGTTGATGAACAGCCATTAACATCTGTCTCAGTTACATCAACAGCATAAACACCTACAGTGTTAATTGTAATTGCATCGGTGATGGCAGTGGTTGACCATGTATTGCCTCCTGCATAACTTGATGTTAAATTTACTGAACTGCCAAAGCAAAAGGTAGTTGCTCCACTAGCTGTGATTACTGGTTGCGCGGGTAATGCATTTACTGTAACTGTAATTGGCAATGATGTTGATGAACAGCCATTAACATCCGTCTCAGTTACATCAACAGCATAAACACCTACAGCGTTAATTGTAATTGCATCGGTGGTTGCAGTGTTTGACCATGTATTGCCTCCTATATAACTTGATGTTAAATTTACTGAACT
>CAMBZU010000019.1 GCA_945872355.1 Chitinophaga pinensis | reverse complement strand
CAATTAATAATGGCGAGATGATTTTTTCAAAACAAATTGTTGATTGGACCCAAAACCCTATAAGCACAGCCAATCCAGAACTTTTTCAAAGTGTAACTAAACCCGATTTTGGGGGCAGTGTGGCTATTCAGTTTCCTATAAGCAAGTTGTTCATTTTTAACAACGATTTTTGGATTGGTAACTTTTGCTATTCAATGCACCATATGCAATCAACAGGCAATGACAAACCAACTGAGGCAAGTTTTATCGTGCAAAACCAAAATGTTGTGCTACCAAGATACCAAGTCATGACATTTTCCTTGCTCAATAAAAACAACCTACATAAGGAAATTTTTGTTCAATATGAAAAGCAACAACCTGTAAGAAGATATATGGCAGGTATAAATTTTTTTATAAATCCTCAAATTGCATTTACTGTTACAGGAACTAGCCATAACATTGGTAAGTGGTCGAGAAATATTAACTCACTTATTTTTACAGCAAACATGTATACAAAAAGGAAGGAAATAGGTAGAGATTTGTTTTTAACCAAATTTTACATCAGCTACGCATCTGTTATTACCGGCATTGGTATTTCGCCATTCGTAAATCGTTTTGGTTCACTACAGATAGGATTTAAATTTTCTAGAAATAAAGGATGTAATTTAATAACAACAGGTTGTCCAAGTTTTATCATATGATGCACAGAATAGTTGGTTTAATAAAGATAATGTTGATATGCTGTTATGTTTTAATGGCTAAAAGTGCCTACAGTTGCGGAGGTTCTTCAGTCGCTTTTAATGTTACAACCAGCCCTGTATGTGCAGGTGTGGCTGTTAATTTTGCCAATAACTCTACAGGCACAAATCCAAATATATTTATTTGGCGCTGGGGAGATGGCCAAATAACTACCACCGGCAATAACACAAGTCAAACACATATTTATGCGGCAGCAGGAAATTATACAGTTTGGCTGGTTGGGGTCTTTATTAATCCAAACTGCAGAGACTCCATTTCATTGAATGTTCCTGTTGGCGCCACTCCTAACCCAGCATTTTCATTCACAAATAATAGCTGTTCAAATACACCAGTACAATTCAATAACACTACAACAGGCAATGGTAATTCATATTTATGGAGTTTTGGCGGGGTAGGCAATTCTACTTTAGTATCTCCTGCTTATCAATTCAATGCCTATGGTTTACCTGGAACACAATCATTTCCTGTATCACTTACAGTAACAAATGCAGCAGGCTGCTCTGCAACTTTGACACAAAATGTTACTGTGCAAAATAGGCCACAAGGAGCTTTAACCGGATTTGGCACAACTGACTGTAGCTTTTCAGCATTAAACCCCACGCCAAGCGCTATATCAGTTTCTAACATATCAAGTTTTAATACCAGTGTAAATAATTATCAAATTAATTGGGGCGATGGTAGTGCTAATTATTCTGCTTCAACACTTACCAACACTTCCCACACATACAATTTACCGGGTTCTTACAATATTTTGCTAACGCTAACTACTCCAAATGGCTGTAATGATACCACCATCTATTCTTATTATTACGGCAGTAATCCATCAGTTGGTTTAGGTAATCCAGGTGGAACAAATGGTTGCGCGCCTGTAGCCTTTAGTTTTCCTATTAATTTGGTTCTTGCAGCTGCAAACACACCGGGCACGACCTATGAATTTTTAATTAATGATGGCAGCAATCCTATAACGTATACCCAAAGCTCATTACCGTCATCAATCTCACATTTATTTACATCCTCTAGTTGTGGAATAAGTTCCCAAGGAAACAACAATTCATTCCAAGCTCAATTGAGAGCAATCAATCCTTGCGATGTATCAAGCGCTACGATTTCTCCAATTAAAATATCGGAGAAGGCAGAGGCTAATTTTTCAATTAATCCTGCGCCAGTAGCTTGTGTTAATCAAGTTGTTACATTCCAAAATACAAGCCTTCCAGCCTCTTCAGTTGGATCATCGGTATGTGACTCTACAGTGCACATAAGTTGGACTATAACCCCTGCGATCGGTTGGACAGTTTCTACGGGAGCACTCGGACAGTTTCCTGTAATTTTTAATAATAGCACTTATTGGGGCAGCAGCACGTTGGGTATTATTTTTAATCAAGCAGGTACCTATCAAATAAGTATGTCTGCAAGTGGTCTTAATTGTGGGGTTGATACACTTACGCAAAGTATTTGTATTATAAATCCACCCATTCCTGCATTTACATTAAGTAACAATTTAGGATGCATACCTTTCAATTGCTCAACAACAAATAATACAGCCGCACCTCCCTGTGGAAATAATACCTATAATTGGGTGGTTACCTATGCTGCTAGCAGCTCATGCGACAATACAGCTTCCTTTAATTTTACAGGAGGTACAAATGCCGCCTCTCAAAATCCATCATTTATTTTCAACAACGCTGGGAACTATACTATTACCCTCAATGTTATTAATCCATGTGGCACATTTTCAACATCACAAGTTGTAACAGTTAATCGGCCTCCTCAGGTTACAGTGAACCCTGTGCTTGGAATATGTGCAGGTGCCAACATTAGCCCCTCAGCAATAATAAATAATTGTGGCAGTGCTATTACAAATTACAATTGGACTTTTCCAAGTGGCAATCCATCAAGCTCAAACTTGCAGGTACCACCTTCAATTAGCTATGCAACACCAGGTAATTTTTTAATTTCACTTAGTGTTTCTAATATATGTGGAAGCGCAAGTAATTCGCAAACAATTAATGTATCCCCGTTTCCAGTGGTTAGTGTAAATCCATCTAATACTACAATATGCACAGGCCAAAGCGCCAATATCAGTGCCTCTGGAGCTGCAACTTATTCATGGTCGCCTGCCACAAATTTGAATACCACTACTGGATCAAATGTAATAGCTAATCCTACTTCGTCTACAGTTTATACTGTAATCGGCACATCATCCATTGGATGTACTTCTGCTGCCACAGCTACTGTTAATGTTATTCCAACTCCTATTTTAAATGTAGTGAGCAATCCTCCAACAATTTGTGTTGGTCAATCATCTACATTAACTGCAAGTGGAGCAAACACTTATGTTTGGTCGCCTTCTTCCACTTTAAACTCACCAACAGGTGCAAGTGTTATAGCTATTCCTTTATCAAGCACATCCTATACTGTAACTGGCACAGCAGTTAACGGATGCACCTCAACTGCCAATGTAACAGTAAATGTTAATCCGCTTCCCATCGTAAATGCTGGTTCAGATTTAAGTTTTTGCAATCAAAACATACAGCAAACTTTAACCGGATACACTCCGCTTGGTGGCACATGGACCGGCTCGGGAGTTACTTCTGCAGGTATATTTACTCCATCTGTGGCTGGCAATGGAACTTTTACACTTACCTATACCTATACCGATGGGAACGGTTGTGCAAATACTGATAATATTCAAGTAAATGTTAGCTCTCCAACAACTGTAAATGCAGGAAATGGTTTTTCGATTTGTTTCAACTCTTCTCCTGTTACGTTAACTGGTGCCACGCCTATTTCTGGAGCATGGTCTGGTGTTGGTATTGCAGGGTCAATGTTTAATCCTTCAATAGCTGGTATTGGCATGCATATTTTAACCTTTTCTGCTGGGGCGGGCTCATGTCTTATTTCAGATACCATTCAAGTAGTTGTATTGCCAAATCCAACGGTAAGTGCCACATCAATTCCCACAACAATTTGTGTTGGTCAATCAACTACATTAACCGCAAGTGGCGCAAACACTTATGTTTGGACTCCTTCTTCCACTTTAAATTCATCAACAGGTGCAAGTGTTATAGCAACTCCTTTGTCAAGCTCATCCTACAACGTAACAGGAACTGCTACTAATGGATGTACTTCATCTGCAAATGTTTCAATAAATGTTAATCCGTTACCAACCGTAAATGCAGGTTCAGATTTAAGTTTTTGCAATCAAAACATTCCACAAACATTAACCGGATACAACCCACTTGGTGGCACATGGACCGGCTCGGGAGTTACTTCTGCAGGTATATTTACTCCATCTGTGGCTGGCAATGGAACTTTTACACTTACCTATACATTTACCGATGGAAATGGTTGTGCGAATACTGATAATATTCAAGTAAATGTTAGCTCACCAACAACTGTAAATGCAGGAAATGGTTTTTCGATTTGTTTCAACTCTTCTCCTGTTACGTTAACTGGTGCCACGCCTATTTCTGGAGCTTGGTCTGGTGTTGGTATTGCAGGGTCAATGTTTAATCCTTCAATAGCTGGTATTGGCATGCATATTTTAACCTTTTCTGCTGGGGCGGGATCATGTCTTATTTCAGATACCATTCAAGTAGTTGTATTGCCAAATCCAACGGTAAATGCTACATCAATTCCCACAACAATTTGTGTTGGTCAATCATCTACATTAACTGCAAGTGGCGCAAACACTTATGTTTGGTCGCCTTCTGCCACTTTAAACTCATCATCAGGCGCAAGTGTTATAGCTACTCCTTTATCAAGCTCATCCTACAATGTAACAGGAACTGCTTCTAATGGATGTACTTCATCTGCAAATGTTTCAATAATTGTTAATCTGCTACCAACCGTAAATGCAGGTTCAGATTTAAGTTTTTGCAATCAAAATATTCCACAAACATTAACCGGATACACTCCGCTTGGTGGCACATGGACCGGCTCGGGAGTTACTTCTGCAGGTATATTTACTCCATCTGTAGCAGGCAATGGAACTTTTACACTTACATATACATTTACCGATGGGAACGGCTGCGCAAACCAAGATGACATTCAGATCACAGTAAGTTCACCAACAACTGTAAATGCAGGAAATGGTTTTTCTATTTGTCTCAACTCTTCTATTGTTACGCTAACAGGTGCCACGCCTGTCTCAGGAACATGGTCTGGCGTTGGTATTGCAGGATCAATATTTAATCCATCAATAGCAGGTGTTGGCACACATATTTTAACCTATACTACTGGCTCAGGCTCATGTCTTGTTTCAGATACTATTCAAGTAGTTGTAAATCCTATTCCTAACGTTGATATTACCTCACCCCAAAGTACCATATGTATTGGCGACTCCGTGCAACTTAATGGATTGGGTGCATTGGTTTATAATTGGTACGGACAGAATGGTTTATTGCTAGCATCAGGACCTATAGTAACACTAATTCCTGTTAATACTGGCTATATATTTGTTGATGCAACTGATGCTAATACCTGTTCAGGAGCAGATTCGATAATGATTCAAGTAAATCCGCTTCCAAATGTGAGTGCCGGATTAGATCAAACATATTGCAATCAGAATATACCTGAGTCCCTCGCAGGATTTTCACCATCGGGTGGTATTTGGTCAGGTATAGGAGTTAATCCTACTCCGGTTAATTCTCCTACTTTCAATCCCGGCCTTGCAGGTGTTGGTAGTTTTAATCTGTTATATACATACACTGACGGAAATGGGTGTATTAACAGCGATACAATGATTGCTAGTATACAGAATCCACTGCAGGCGAATGCTGGCATGAATCAATCAATTTGCTTCTCAAACAATTCGGTTCAACTAAATGGAAACTCTCCCTTAGGTTACTGGAACGGAATTATTGTTGACTCAACAGGATTATTTACACCTGATACAACTGGTATGTTCAACATGATTTTTTCTGTAGGTGCTGGCTCCTGCCTTACCCAAGATACCTTAATTGTAATAGTTAATCCTTTGCCTTTAGTTGCAATAGGACCTGATTTAAACTTCTGCATTAGTGATTTGCCCGCAACGCTTCAGTCCAATATTTCGGGTGGCTTATGGTCAGGTTTGGGAATTACCAATCAAACAACGGGTATTTTTGATCCCTCACTAATTACTCCAGGAACTTCAAGCCAGCTACTATATGAATTTCAATCATCTCTTACAGGATGTGTCAATTATGATACGCTTATTGCCTATGTGCATCCCCTACCTGTAGTTTCATTCACTACTGTTTCTATCGCTTGCATTAACGCTCCGGTTCAATTCATAAACAATACCGCAGGAAACAATTCATACAATTGGGATTTTGGCGATTCAAATACATCTGCTACTCAGCAACCTACTCATACTTATATTTTTGCTGATACAGTTAATGTTAGTTTGATTGTTACAAGTAATGAGGGTTGTTTAGACTCCTTGATACAGCCGCTCATAATTGCTGAACCGCCTTCTGCTTCATTTATTGACAACCAAGTATCATCCTGTGGCCAGCAGCTTATAACGTTTACCAACACATCAATTTCTCAGTATTCAACTTATTCTTGGGATTTTGACAACGGTGTAACTAGCACTGATATTAATCCTTTGCCTGTAACTTTTGATATAGGAAACTCGGTTGATACTTCCTTTGTTGTTCTCCTAACGGCATCTAATTTATGCGGAATTGATACTTTTCAAGATACTATCAACTTATTTTCCTTTCCATTGCCCAATTTTGCCTTTTATCCGCAAACGGTTTGCTCAGGAGTTCCGGTGAGCTTCAGCAATATCTCTTTTGGGTACGATCTCTCTTACGAGTGGTTTGTAAATGGGAGTTTAATCTCAACTGCTAACAATCCCTTACCCTACACGTTCACCGCAAACCTTACTGATTCTGTTTATATTGTTACACTCTCAGCCTCGAATATATGTGACACTGTTTCGATATCAGTCCCAATAACAGTGCATCCAGCAGATGTTTATCCTTTCTTTACAGTTGATTCGTCTTTTGCCTGCATGGGTCAAACAATTTATTTTAACAGTGCAGTTCCTAGCTATAATTATATTATTTGGCGCTATGGTGATGGTCCAAATTCTATTGATACGCTGCCGTATCATACTTATTCAAATCCTGGAACTTACACGGTATGGCAAGTTGTTTATGGATTCTGTGGAATTGACTCAATATCTAGACCGGTAACAATATTTCCTAACCCACAACCTTTATTTAGTTTTTCAAATCCCATCTGCAGTCGAGATAGTGCAATCTTCAATAACCTCTCACCTGGCAACAATAATTTTTATTATTGGAATTTTGGCGATGGTGAATACTCATCAGTGTTTAGTCCGGGCCATTTGTATAATCTTCCCAGCAATAACACCACAACGTTTAATGTAACTCTAACTGTTACATCTGCCTCCACAATGTGTAAGGACTCATTAACTTTACCAATAACGGTGTTGCATAATCCCGTGGCTGATTTTAGCATTATAGACAATGAAGTTTGTTTAGGCAGCCCAATCTCACTTAATGCGGCAACTGCCATAGGACTCAATTATGAATGGGCCTTTAGTGATGGTACAATCATTTTAGGAAGTCAGGTTAATCAGACCTTTCAAGATACCGGAACATATTCGTTTATTTTGAGGGTAAATGATAGTAATCAATGTTGGGATGACACAAGTTTCAATATGATATATATAAGGCCAAATGCTATTTCAAATTTTAATTACAATCAACTGCCACCATGCGCGCCATCGGTGGAGATTACCTTTACAAACTTATCCTCTCAAAGCAATAATTATCTCTGGAATTTTAATGGTCAGGGAACGTCAAACCTCCAGACACCAATACCATTAAATTTCTCCACGCCTACTTCATTTACTGCCACATTGATAGCAAATAATAGTTATAATTGCCCTGATACTTCCAATCAACAAATAGAAGTTGTGATAAAGCCTATTGCAGTGATTGTTGCACCTGATAGGGTTTGTGAGGGAGAGGAATTTTCTTTGACTAATAATTCTATTTTTACAGGATCGGTAACTTGGAGTTTGAATGGTTCAACGATTGGCAATTTAGCATCCTATGTATTAAGCCACGATATTCCAGGTATTATTGATATTGGCATCATTGCCTTCTCTGCTTTTGATTCAACTTGTTTCGATACAGCCTCAACATCTATTATTGTAGATGAGGCACCTATAGCAACATTCACTGTCAATCCAATTGATACAATGATTAATGGCATGGCTATTTCGCCCTGTGCCGGTTATTTTTCTTTAATTCCCGAATATAAGGTAACAGATAAATTATTTTGGTGGGACTTTGGAAACGGTTCATCATCAACATCTATCAAACCAAATGTTTTTTATGATAACAACGGACAATACCTTGTAAGCTTATTGGTAGAAAATATTTATGGGTGTAAAAATAACAGTACTCAAATAATAGATGTATTTTGTGATGGTTTGCTAGTTTTACCTAATGCTTTATCACCGAGCAGTGATGACCCTGAAATAGCCCGATTCATTCCCAAGGGAAAAAATATAGAAACTTTAAGGATTGAAATTTTTTCTCCTTGGGGCGAGAGAGTTTGGTTTACAGACAAAATAGATCAAGAAGGTAGACCAACTGATTTTTGGGATGGTAAGTACCGTGATAAAGACTTACCACAAGGATCATACTTGGTTAAGGCTAGGGCTACATTTAGTTCAAAACTACCTTTCGACAAATTGTTTTATCTGACCTTACTGAGGTAATATAAATGGTTTTTCAAATACAAGCACTCGGCTTCATAGCATTGATGTTAATAGTTAATTCTAGGTCAATTTAAAAACAACTACAATATTAATTTTGATGCAAATAATTCAGCATACGATTTTCACAAATAGCTTTCAAACCAATTCCACGCAAGTGTAACTTGCTAAATTAAAATAAACCGAAGCAAAGCTTCGATTTTACTGGGAGAGTGCTTTTGTTAAAAATAAAGTTTATTGCAAACTTTATGCTTGTGTTAATGTTGGAAGCGAGGTACCATTTACCAGGAACAGCATGGCCCAATTAGATAGTGGAGAACGCCCTAACAAGAAAAAGCGGAAACAAATGTTTCCGCTTTCACTCAATTTCTCATACTTCTCTGCACTCGCTCTCTGCTCTCACTCTCCTTTTTGTGGTCTCGCCCAGAATCGAACTGGGATCAAATGTTTAGGAAACATCTATTCTATCCGTTGAACTACGAAACCAATATTTTTTTAAGGCTGCAAAGTTATGCTTTTCTTGATAATACCGATGTGAAATAAGTAATGGTCCAAATTTGTTTCACGGCATTTGTCCCAAACTATTTTCCGATCGGCATTTACCAATGTAAGATTTTAAATTATTGGCATAATTTATAAATCACATTGGTATAACCTATTTGCTTTGATTCCAAGTTTTGTAGATATTTTGTTGTAGCGGCCTATCGGGCTCTATTTCTGTTAAAGGTGCACACTCTTTTAGGCTGGCATAACAATCTGCCGGCAACTGCTGGTATAGCGCTGTGCCTTTGGTTTTCCAAGCTATCATTTCATCACTTACTTCTTTTACAATTTTAGCTGGATTGCCCACTACTACTTTTCTGTCTTCAATTTGCATATCGGCAGGTACAAAGCACAATGCGCCAACAATGCAATTATCACCAATTACAACATTATCCATTACTACAGCATTCATACCCACCAACACATTTTTACCAATGGTGCCTCCGTGTATAATTGCGCCATGACCAATATGTGCGCCTTCCTTTAAGGTTACTGTTACGCCAGGAAACATGTGTATGGTACAGTTTTCCTGCACATTGCAGCCATCTTCAATAATTATTTGCCCCCAATCGCCGCGAATAGCAGCACCAGGACCAATGTAAACATTTTTACCAATAATTACATTTCCTGTAACTGCAGCCTGCGGATGCACAAAAGCACTTGGATGTATGACTGGCTTATAACCGTTAAATTCGTAGATCATATTTTGTTGATTATTTGATGAGCTGATTGTTTGATTAGCTGATGAGCGAATGAGCTGATTAGCTGATTGTTTTTAATGAGTGAATTAGTTGATTAACTGATGAGCGAATTAGCTGATTAGCGAATTAGCTCATGAGCTGATGATTTTTAATGAGTGAATTGATTTTAATTTTAATAATTTATTTTTTAGTGATTGAAAATTTTGGCTTGGCCAAATTTAAAGTATTTTAATTAAGTTGAGTCATCAGCTAATCATCAGTATCAGCTAATAATCAGTAACAGCTAATCAAACAATCAGCTAATCATCAGTATCAGCTAATCAGCTAATCATTAGTAACAGCTAATCAAACAAACAGCTAATAATCAGTAACAGCTAATCAGCTAATCATCAGCATCAGCTAATCATCAGCATCAGCTAATCATTTACCATTCTTTCCCAGTTCTAAAAACAATGCCTTTGAATAAAGCTACTGATTGATTATTTTGATTGTTAACATTGATAAGATACAATGCAGTTCTTCCTGTAAGATTTTTTTCTTCGCTGGTAGCAGTGAGTGTATCTCCTTCCATCACTTTACTTAAATGATTGATGCTTGTTTCGATGCTTACACTTTGTATGCCTCGGGAGTTGGAAGCAAAAGCAAGCGCGCTATCGGCAAGCGAATAGGTAATGCCGCCATGGGCAATGCCAAATCCATTCAACATATTTTTTGTAACCTTCATTGCTAATTTGCATTGGCCTTCAGCAATTTCAATCAATTGTATGCCCAACAATTTGCTGAAAGGGTCATTGTTATACATTAAATCAAATATTTCTTTTGGTGTTTTCATTTTATAACCCTCTATTAAATTGCTCAATTAAGCTGATATACTTTGCCTGGCAGTGTTTTTACCACACCATTAAACTCTAAATTTAGTAATAATCCCGATGCCTTACTCATACTTAAATTGGTGGCATAACACAATTCATCAATGGGTAAATTTCCTTTTTCTTTAAGGTAGTTAACTAACAACAATTCTTCTTCTGTGAGGTCTAAAAATAATTTGGCTTGTTTTGCGGCCTTAACTTCTTCTTGCTGCCAGCCAAGCAGGTATGAAATATCGGCATAAGATTCAATGAGGGCAGCTTTATTTATTTTAATAAGTTTGTTACATCCTGCAGAAAAGGGATCTCCTATGCGGCCTGGCAAGGCAAACACATCTCTACTGTATGAATTGGCTATTTCGGCGGTAATGAGCGCACCTCCTGTAATTCCTGCTTCAATAATCACCACTGCATCGCACATGCCTGCTACAATTCTATTTCTTTTTGGAAAGTTTTCTCTATCTGGATTGGTACCACTAATATAATCGCTCAACAGGCCTCCGTTCTCCAACATTTTATCAGCCGTGCTGCGGTGCTGCCCCGGATATAAATCATCTAAGCCATGCGCCAAAACACCTACTGTTGGCAAGTTATTTTTTACACTTTCTTTATGAGCACAAATATCAATACCATAAGCCAAGCCACTTACAATTAAAGTTTGATGTGTTTGTAAATGTTGTACCAATTCGGCACAAAATTGTTTTCCATATTCGGTTGCTTTTCTTGTACCAACTATGCTTATTACTTTTCGGTTATTTAAATCGGCATTCCCTTTATAATAAAGCATTACCGGACTATCAGCACATTGCTTTAAACGTTGAGGATAATTTTTATCTAAATAAAATAGCGGTTCAATATTATTTTTGTTGATGAAATTAATTTCTTTTTCGGCCCTTGATAATACTTTTTGATTGATTACCATATCTGCAATGTAAGCACCTACGCCATCAATTCTTATTAAATGCGATTTTTTTGCTTTAAACACCTCTTCTGCGCTGCCACAAGCGCCAATCAACTTCTTGGCATTGATATCACCTACCCCATCTATGAGCGTAATCCCAATTTTATATAATAAATCGTTTTGCATTTTATAAAAAAACTTACATTCGCTAAATTACAATTAAAGAAACATTCTACAAGACTATGAAAAAATTAATAACATTTTTACTTTTATTTAAAGGTTTATTTTCTGGGCTTTATGCTCAAAATACTTCTGTTAAAGGCACTGTTATAGATGCTGGCAACGAGGAGTTACTGGTTGGTGCTATTGTTAATTTTGGAAAAGATAAAGTAACCAACACCAATTTGGATGGTGCTTTTAGTATTGCTATCCCAGAAGGAAAATATTTTATTAAAATAAGTTTAATGGGCTATAAAAATATAGCTGACAGTATTGTTATAGATGCAAATACAAAATCTCTTCAATACAAACTAGAAAAGAGTGTTCGTGAGCTCGACCAAGTGGTTATTACAGCTGGTAAATATGAGCAAAAGCTGAGTGAAATAACTGTTTCAATGGATGTAATTAAACCTAAACTCGTAGAAAATAAAAATACTGTGAACCTCGAAACGATTGCCGATCAAGTGCCGGGCGTTACAGTAACAGATGGCCAAGTTAGCATTAGAGGTGGAAGTGGATTTAGCTATGGTGCGGGCAGCAGGGTATTAATGTGTGTTGATGAAATGCCTATGCTTGCCGCCGATGCTGGTGATATTAAATGGAGTTATTTACCTATTGAAAACCTTGAACAAATTGAAGTGATAAAAGGTGCAAGTAGTGCGCTTTTTGGCTCATCGGCATTGAATGGGGTTATTAATGTGCGCACCGCTTATCCTAAAGAAAAGCCAGAAACAAAGGTTACATTTTTTGCAGGAATTTATGACAATCCAAAACGCAGTAACTTAAAATGGTGGGACACTAATCCAACTACAAATGGTTCAAGTTTTTTTCATTCGCAAAAAGCAGGTAACTTCGATTTAGTAGCTTCGGGAAATGTGTTTAATGATGAGGGTTATAGAGAAGGTGAAAACGAATTAAGAGGTCGTTTTAACATCAATATAAAATACAATTTTAAAAAAATAAAAGGTTTATCGGTTGGCTTAAATAGTAACGCTATGCAAACTACAGGTGGGCTATTTTTATTATGGCAAGATGCAGATTCAGGTGCATACCGACCGCAAGCTGGCACTTTAAGTAATTATGTAACTACACGAAGTAACTACGATCCATTTGTAACTTACTTTACAAAAAAAGGTGATAAACATACTATAAGAACACGTTATTTCAACACAACAAATACCAATAATACCAATCAAGAATCAACAGCAGAACTTTATTATAGCGAATATCAGTACCGTCATCTTTTCAAAAAAAGTGGAGCCATTAATTTAGGTGCTGTAGCCACGCGTTCTGTCATCCTTTCTGATTCTCTTTATGGTTTTCATGATGGCGCTAATTATGCATTGTACGCGCAAATTGACAAACGTTTTTTTAATAGACTTTCAATTTCACTAGGACTTAGAGGGGAGTATTTTAAAATTGATGATGAAGAAAGCGTAACCGATGTAAATATTTATACAAAAACAGATACAATAACTTTACTAAAAGGTGTAAAAATGAGGCCTGTGCTGCGTTTTGGATTAAATTACCAAGCTTTTGAATACACCTATATCAGGGCTTCTTTTGGCCAAGGATACAGATTTCCATCAGTTGCCGAAAAGTATGTAAAAACAAGCGTTGGTGCACTTACCGTTTTTCCTAACCAACAATTGCAAGCTGAAACCGGCACGAGTGCTGAAATAGGAATTAAACAAGGTTTTAAAATTGGCAATTGGAATGGATTTATAGATGTAGCAGCTTTTAGCACAACCTACCGAAACATGATGGAATTTGCTTTTGGCATCTACTTTCCTGATACTGTTTCTTCGCAGTATCAGCAGTACCTTGGAAATAAATTAAAGTACCTGGGTTTTAAATCTATCAACGTAAGTAATGCACGTATTAATGGCCTCGAAGCTTCTGTTGCTGGTAGCGGCAAGATTGGTCCTTTTGATATAAGTTTGTTTGCAGGATACACCTATACGCAACCATTAAACCTCAACTACAATCCTAATTTAGATACCTTAAAAAGCGAAAATGCAAATGTGTTGAAATACCGTTTCTTTCATAATGTAAAAGGTGATTTGCAAATCGATTACAAAAAAGTTTTTGTGGGATTAAGTTGCAGGTACAATAGCAACGTTATTAATATTGATGATAGCTTTCAAAAGCCAGTGTTCAGTTATTTAATTCCTGGCGCTAAATTTGGCCCAACTATTTTACCTGGTTTGGAGAATTACAGAGATATACATAACACAGGGAATTTATATTTCGATTTTAGATTTGGCTATCAGCTATCGAAAGCCAATAAAGTTTCTTTGATAGTGAACAATGTGTTGAACGCTGAAAATATGGGCCGCCCCGGCGATTTACAAGCCCCTAGATTATGGATGTTACAGTATGTAACTAAGTTTTAATAAATCACTCAAACTTTAAAGTGCCATATTGCCAATAATTTTCACTGGCCTTAATGCTTACTTTTTGTGCTGCAAGAAATTGAAATAAATGATCGTCAAATAGTTTTTCTTGTGCTTTTGTAAATCCTTTTAATTGATAAAGATAAGCTTTTATAGTGCCATCTTTATTAAAGTAAATACGATTAAAACAAGTGGTGTTTATATTTACTTTCAGCCCTTTTTTTTGCATGTAATTACTTAGGTCATGCATTAAATCAACCCAACATTTTTTCCATGCTGCTTCATTGCCCTTGAACAAATATGTTTCAGAAGTCATATGGCTATAGGCCAATTGATATCCATTTTGCATGAACTCAACATCAATGGCAACAAGGTTTTCATCGGGTAATTTTTGAATAAGCAACTGCGCATTTACATGCGTTGTAAAACAAAACAATAAAAACAAAATTAGTTTTTGAAGCATCATCCAGTTTTATGAAATAAAAATTGGATTGATTCAAACAAGTTAAATCAATCCAATTAAAATTCTACTCTAGTTTTTATTACTTTTTTATCATTATTCTCTTTATGTTCTTCAACACTGGGGCGGCATAAATCTGCTATTTTATGAAACACATCATGCAAAGCAGTAATCGCAATTTTTAGGTCTGCATCAGTTGCATTCGCTTTCACTTGTTTATCGATATTTTTAGCGCCATCAACCAACATCATTAGAGTGGATTCAATGCCTTTTATAGCTTTGTAATCAGCCGGAATGGAAGATTGTTTCCAAGCTTCAGCAGTTCTAATCATTTCTCCACTTCTTTCACGTAAAGGTTTAAAATCTCCGCCTTCTGCTGGGTGAAAAGTTTGAGACATCACCGTATGAAAGTCTTTCATTTCTTTCCATGCAGCTTTTTCTTGTGCAAAGGCAAATGTGGTGAACAGCGCAATGAATGCTGTGTAAATTAATTTCTTCATAGGTGTATTTTTTAAATTTGTTTTTTGTTTGGCACTCAAATAGAAAGTCAAATATAATGTTTAAACTTTAAAAAGTTAATAAAATGTATAGCAAATGTTTAATTATGCCATCGCTGTGTTTTACTTTGTAAAAAAACCACATGCGTAAACCTATCACAATTATTGGCGCTGGAGGAACTATCGCCAATTGTTTGGCTCCTTTAATTATCAATAAAAATGAACCATTACGATTGCTCTCAAGAAGCGGATACAGCATGGCTGGTGCTGATTGTAAAAAAGTAGCTATCAATAATCAGAAAGAATTATCAGTAGCCATCAAAGATTCCAAAGTAGTTATTTTACTTGTTGGCATTGAATACACCACCGCACAATGGCAATTACAATGGCCTACAATCATGGATAATTGCATTACATCTTGTATTGAAAACAATGTACCATTCATATTTTTCGATAATGTTTATATGTATGGAAAAGTAGATGGTAGAATGACAGAATCGACACCATTTAACCCATGCAGTAAAAAGGGAGAAATTAGAGCGACTATTGCCTCGCATCTTTTACAACAGATCAAGAAAAATAATATACGAGCATCCATTGCACGTGCGGCCGATTTTTATGGACCACATTCCGAAGAAAAAAGTTTCTTTCACCAATTGGTTTTAAAAAATTTGCAAGCAGGTAAAAAAGCGCAGTGGATGGTAAATGCAAAAGCGGCTCATTCATTCAGCTACACGCTTGATATGGCGCAAGGGCTGTATTTACTTGCGCATGATGAAAATACACTGAATCAAACTTGGCACATGCCAACTGCTAAACCAGCGCTTACAGGCGAAGAAATGATTGCCATGGCCGCTAATTTAATGGGCCAAAATAATAAGTATATGAACCTGAGCAAATGGATGATTAAATCGGTGGGATGGTTCAACAAAGAAGTTGCTGAATCAGTGGAGATGCTTTATCAGTATGAATACCCCTATCTTTTTAGTTCAGAAAAATTTGAAAAGTATTTTAATTATAAGCCCATTAGTTATGAGCAGGGATTAAGAGAAACTAATCTGTTTTACAAAAAATAATCAAGTAATTGAATACTTAAACTTTACTACTCTCTATTTCAACATTAATTAATCGAAACTCATTTTAAACATTTAGAAGCATTAAGATTATTTGCACTGCTATCTGTTACAATTTATGATTGGATTGGCTGGAAATCGGATAATGAATTTTATATATTCACTTAATATTTTGGCTAGAACAAATCCGATGTATGTGTATAAAATTGTGTTGCATTTTATGTTAACTTTGTTGATGTAATAATATAAATTACAATCTAATAAATTGCAAAGATGAAAATATGTACTCTTTCATTTCAAGTTAATTGCATAAGCCAAGTTTTTATAAAGGCATTCCATAGTATATCAGTTTTTATTTTCATGATTGTGCTGAATTGTGTTTTCAACAAGGCAATCGCTCAAACGCCTTATCAGCCTTTCTTTAATGATTCTACTCTACTCTACAAAGCTCAAAATTTGGATTTTACAGGATGGAATGATCAATATCAAAAATCATATTATAAAGCGGCTTCATTTGATTCTGTATTAAATACAAACGGACTCACTTTTTACTATCCTTTTAAAACTGCGCGTGATACTTCTAATATGCCAAATGGTGGAATTTGCATTGACCTTACAGGCAATTCGTGGATGGGTAATTATTTCTTTCATGATACACAAATGCATTATCAATTTATAAATAATGAAGTTGATACCATCCTTCTCCACACCCAAGAAAACATTGGTCATCAATGGGTATTTTATACCTATCCCAATGGAGATTATCTTAAAGCTACAATTACAGCTGTGGTCATTTCAAACTTAAATGGGATCAGCGATAGCGTAAAAACCATTCAACTCAATTTGTATGATGCAAATGGTAATGCGGGCTCAAACAGTTGGACACAAAAAGAAATTCTTCTTTCACAAAACAATGGATTCATTAAATGCCCCATCTTTAATGACTTCCCTGACGATACCAACATGGTAACACGTCAATTTAATTTAAACATTGCTACTACAACCGACATTTATGATTTTAATGTGGGCGAAAAATTTTATTACCAATATTATAGAACAAACAACTGGCCACCAACAGAGGCAACAGATTATTCACTATTAGAAGTCCTTAGTAAAACTATCGATACTGCAAATCAAATCCTAACTTGCACGTACAATTCAACTTATTATGATTACTATAGCAATTTCCCAAATCCAACCTATTTAGACTCTATTATTCAATCTACAATTACCTATAACTTTCCTTTAAATGTATCGATGGGTATTCCCGAGAAAACAGCTTATGATTCAAGTTCTTGTATTTTACACAATCTCATACAAGACTTTAATGATAATGGTTTAAGTCTTACTGAACCAGTTTATGTAAAAAATACACAAATTTATTGCCCCGGAAACAACTGCTATTCCGAAACAATAACCACATTACCCAGAATAAGTAAGTATAGTAAAGCTTTAGGGCGCATTTATCATGAAGAATATTGGGGTGGTGGAGGTTCGGCTCCTTTTTCCTATATTAATAAGCTTATCGGTTATCAAAAAAACGGCATTAATTATGGCAATTATTTAGCCATTGAAAATTTGAATAAAAACGCTGATCCAGTTTTTCAAATTAATGGTAATCCTTCAGAAAATTTAAGTATTCAATGGTTAGCTAAAGAGGCAGGAAAAATAAGTGTTTACAGTAGTTCTGGCACACTGGTTTTTGAAAAAAATATTTATCCCGGTTACAATCAATTTTTCACGAAAGATTTAGCCAATGGTTTTTATTTTGTAAAGGCTGAAACAAAGGATAAAAGTGAGATGAAAAAATTTATAAAGCACTAAAAACTTTACCACAAATTAAGTTGAAACTCTTAATTCAACCAGTCAAAAAGGTGATTCGCACTTAGTTTCATTTTCTCCTCCCCTTTTACATCTATTTCAACTCTTCCTTCTTTCATCATCAATAATCTATTGCCATAATTTACAGCTTCGCGCATGTTATGGGTAACCATCAATGTAGTAAGCTGTTTTTCCTTTATGATATTTGCTGCATTCTCCATTAAACTATGTGCAGATTTAGGATCCAATGCAGCCGTTGGTTCATCCATCAACAAAACTTTGGCATCACACAAAGTAGCCATTACCAGGGTTAAAGCTTGCCTTTGCCCACCAGAAAGCGTTCCCATTTTTTGCGAAGTTTTATTTTCTAATCCTAAATTAAGTTGTGCAATTGCATCTTTTATTTTTGATTTAAATGCAGCATCAATACCTAATTTTAATCCTTTTGTACTATTACGCAAAAAAGCTAAACGCATATTTTCTAACACGGTTAAATCGGCCACTGAGCCTTGCAATGGGTTTTGAAATATTCTTGCAATTAAGGCACTACGCTCAAAAGACTTTATTGTTTGAACTTCTTTTTGTGCTATGCTAATAATGCCTTTATCAGGAAAAACCAATCCAGCTATTAAGTTAAGTATAGTAGATTTTCCTGAGCCGTTGGCTCCAATTATCATAGTAAATTCGCCCTGCTTAAACTCCACATTTAAATTGTTGATGAGTGCATTTATTTGCCCGGCATCATCTGTAAAAGATTTAGAAATGTTTGTGAACTTTACCATGACTGCTATTTCTTAATAAAGTTTAGTTTTGATACTGATAAGAAAAGCAATACCAAGGCAGCAGTAAATAACTTCACGTAAACTTGTTCAATGCCTTGCGCCAGTATAAATGCAATAAATAATCGAAATAAAATGGCTGCAAAAACTACCATCAATACCGGCATTAAAATAGACGAACGTTTAAACCTATTGCTCATTGCTTCGCCCATCATCACACTTGCTAAACCAGCAATCACAATACCTATACCCATATTAATATCAGCAAAACCTTGCAGTTGAGTAACTAAACAACCACTCAAAGCAACAAGTGCATTGCTTATTGCCAAACCAATTATTTTAATTTTATTTGGATTTACACCTTGCGCTTCAATCATGTTTTCATTGTTTCCTGCAGCACGCATGGTAAGCCCAAAATCGGTATGTAATAACCAAATGAGTAATGCAGTAATAATAACAACAATTGTTATTGCTTTAAGCATGTTTATGCTTAAATAATTGGAATTATTTACTTGTTCAAAAATACTACCCGTGCCTATTAAGGGAATGTTACTTCTCTCCATCATCAAAAGATTAACCGAATACAAAGCTGTCATCACTAAAATACCTGAAAGCAATGCATTCACTTTTAGTTTGGTATGAATAATTCCAGTAATAGCACCTGCTAAAGCACCTAAAGGCAATACAAGCAGCGTAGCAAAAATAGGATTTATTGGCTTTAAAATAAACACAGCAAAACCTGCAGCACCTAAAGTAAAACTACCATCGGTAGTAATATCAGGAATATTAAACACTTTAGCCGATAAATAAATACCTAAAGCCAAGGGCACAAAAGCCAAACCCAACAATAAAGCTACCGCGTAAAAGTCCATGCTATAATTTAGAGTATTTAGAAACTATCATGGGCAATTTGTTTGTTATTTAAAGCGCAATAAAATTTTTATCGAAAGTTAGTTTATTGAATTCAAGCGCCACCTTTTTATTAATAACCCTTATTCGTTTATTTACCAAAGCAGGCATTGGTTGATTCTTTTTATCGCTTTTAAGGTACTTTGCGGCTTGCTCACCTGCTTGATACCCCCAAGCAAACATATCGGCACCGTAAGCGCATAAGGCGCCTCTTTTTACCAAACCTGCTTCACTTGTAAATACAGGAATTTTTTTGACTTTACATGCTGCAGCAATCACTTCAAATGAAGCAAAAATACTGTTATCCGGCATGGCAAAAAAACAATCTATTCCTTTGCCAATAAGGCTTTGAATAGCCAGTTGTGTTTCAGAAGAATTGCTCACTGAAACTACACTTACTTTTAAATTGAGCAGTTTACAAGCTAATTGAATATGCTCCAAAGCGCTTACAGATTGAGGTTCGGCTTGATTATAGATCACCCCAAGATGTTTAGCATTCGGAAAAAAGTAGTTGATCAAAGTTACTGAAGTATCAATGTAGGCAAGGGTTTCATAAACCCCAAATAAGTTTTTTGGCGCCTTTCCTTGCGCGTCGGTCAAATGTGCATTTTCTGGGCTTGGTGAAACCATCATGCACACTGGAATAGTACTTGTTTTTTGAACAGCGGTAATGGTGCTTAATGTTGCATTGGTAGCAATTAAATCAACCTTTTGGCTAATAAAATAATCGCAAGCCTGCGTTAAGGTAGGAATATCGCCCTGTGCATTTCTATAGAGAATAGTTATGCTTGTATCACTTTCGTTGAAACCATTATCAGCTAAAGCTTTATAAAATCCTGTTTTAGCTTGCGCAATTGTTTCATCAACAAAAGCATCTAAAAAAGCAATTACAGGTTTTCCATTTTCATTTTGCTTTGTATTGGGTGTTGTGCAATTATTAAACAACATCAGCATTGCTGCCAACATGCAAATATTCATTCTCTTTTTCATACGATTAACTATTTTTAAATGATTGTATTTAAAACATCCCATTCAAACTATTAATAAAATAATTGAACAAATGTAATAAAACAAAAAACGCCCGAAATTTTCGGGCGTTTTTTGTTTTTGTTGTGCTAATTTATTATTTTGTTGGCGCTGGAGCTGGCGTTGTTACCGGTTGTTGCGCGCCTTGTGTATTTGCAGCTGGCGCAGCTTTAGGAGCTGCAGGTGCTGGCATATTGTTAATTCTTTCACGCAACTCAGTATCTTTTACAGTGGTAGTTCCACTGCCAGATTTGAGCACAAAAGAAAGTGAAATACTCAAAATAAATAATGCAGCTACTAAAGCCCAGGTCACTTTTTCAATTAACTCCGATGTTTTTTGTACGCCCATCACTTGATTTGATGCTGAAAAGTTAGAGGCTAAACCCCCACCTTTGCTGTTTTGCACTAAAACTACTAATATTAATAAGATAGCTACTAATATGATTAAGAATGTCAATAATCCGCTCATTTCCCTGATTTATTATGTAATTGTTCTTTTAAAATTTTTATTTGGGTTGCAAAGAAAGTATTTTTTTCGGGATTTTTCAAACTTAAATTTTGATATACCTTAATTGCTTTTGTTAAATTACCTTGTTTGATGTAAATTTTAGCTAAAGTTTCGGTCACAAAAAAGTCGTTATCAGTAACACTTAGTTTGGCCATATTTACCGGACTAAAAAATTCCTGTTTGACTGGCTTTGCTCTCATAATAGGCTTTTCCATAAAAGCTTCCACCAATTTTTCAGCCTCTTTTTGTGATTGAGTTTCTGTAGTCTTTGCTTCAATTATAGCACCTGTATGCGCTGTATCTTTTAAATTTTTGAGCCAGGCCACAAATGCTGTGGCTCCCTCAGCAGTTTGATCAACATTGTGATGCTCCACTTTTCCTGATGAGCTTTGCTCCTTTTTTGGCAATAATTCTTCTATTTCAGTCGATTGCCCTTCTGTTTCGATGACATTTTGTTCGAATTCTTTAGCATAAATCGTTGCTGCTAAAGCTAATTTTATTTCGCGCTCCAAAGGAATTTCTGCTTCAATAGTAG
Source organism: Chitinophaga pinensis (assembly GCA_945872355.1). Taxonomy (GTDB): domain Bacteria; phylum Bacteroidota; class Bacteroidia; order UBA4408; family UBA4408; genus CAIKXD01. The sequence continues at coordinate 25,647 of CAMBZU010000019.1, read as the reverse complement.
AAACTGGACCTTCAGAAAGTATGGCATGATCATTAAAAGGCACTTTAACTTCTGTTCCCTCATCAATGGAAGAAGCAATTTCCGCTGATGTAATTTCTGTCGATGCTTCTTTTAAATTAGTTTCCGTTGCCGCCAATTCAGGAATATCTGGTATTTCATGCGCTGGTTCAACAACAGAAATAACAACTTTGTCCGCTTCAACTTCATCAACTTGATTTGTATTATTTAATTCATTTTTTTCACTGGCAGCAACAGCATTGTTATCGCTATTTGCCGCTTGATGCGTTACATCAAAATTCTCAATTAAATTATATAATACTCTTCTATCAGTAATATTTGCTGCAGCTATTTTAATTTGTTTCTGCAAATGAATGCTATCATTAACTTTATAAAGGCGGGCAGCCAATAAATGCGCTGATTGAAAATAAGGAAACTCTTTAAGCAATTCTTCTAAAAAAGGGCCATCCTCTACTTTCAATAGTGAAGGATTTTTTACCAATGATATGAAGCGTTCTTTATTCATCTTACCAATTAATAACGGCTTTATTAAAAATATCTTGCACTAATTGCGTATTTATTTCCTTAATCAATCTTTCTTCTTCAGTTGCTAAAGCAGTGGAGCTCGGAAAGTCAGCGAATCTTGTAAAGGTGGTTTCAAAATTTTGCTTTTCATCTTTATTATTTACAAACTTAACTTTAACAGTTATTGATAACCTATTTTGAGCTGCCTTATTTAATCCGTTGGCATCAGTGCCTTGAATGGCAATAGGCGCAGCACCGTATGATGTTACGGCACCTTCAAATTGCAAATCGCCACCTTTGGGCACAAATGACAAGTTGGTTTGTGACACAAAAATATCTCTTAATGCCTCAGTGAAAGATTGACTGTAAGTAGGTTTTGCTAAAGGTGCATAACTAGAAAAATATTGTATTGACACTGTTTTTACATCAGGCGCAATGGACGCTCCTGTAAAAGAGTAATTTACTTTACATGCCATTGGCATCAATGCAAAGCTTATAGCGCACAAAAACAATATGTATTTATTCCTTTTCAATAATTACTTTTTGATATTGTATTCATTAATTTTTCGATAAAGGGTGCGCTCAGAAATACCTAATTCTTTTGCTGCATTTTTACGTTTACCTTTACTTTTATCTAATGCTTTATTGATGAGCTCTATTTCTCTATCTTCCAATGACAATGATTCTTCCACAGGCAAGTTTATTGACTGTTGCACTGGAGCTTGACCTCCATTTTTAGGCATTGTTTGAATGATAGAAGTTTCATTACCTAAAGGATTTATTTCGCTATAAATTTGTTGCAAATAACGTTCGTTTTCACCAGTAAAAGTATCTGGTAAATCTCCTTCGCGTTGTATAATATTAACCACCAATTTTTTCAATTCGGCCAAGTCGCGTTTCATGTCAAACAACACTTTATACAAAAGATCTCGCTCAGAAAAATCACCACCACTCTGTTCTCCGCGCAGTACCATGGGAAAGTTAGAATTTGTTGCTGCTAGGTCTGGCAAATACTTTTTCAAAGTTTCTCCATCAATCTCTCTGTTGCGCTCTATCACAGAAATTTGCTCTGTAATATTTTTTAACTGGCGCACATTCCCTTGCCAATAATAATTAATTAAAATCTGCTCTGCATCAGCTGTAAGCTTAATTACTGGCATGCGGTATTTAGCAGCAAAGTCAGCAGCAAATTTGCGCATCAATAAAAATATATCTTGCTTGCGCTCTCTCAGCGGCGGCACCATAATGGGCACCGTATTTAATCTATAATACAAATCCTCTCTAAACTTATTTTTTTCAATGGCTTGTTGTATTTGCACATTTGTAGCGGCAACTACCCTTACATCTGTTTTCAGCACTTTAGAAGAACCAACTTTAATAAACTCGCCACTTTCTAAAACGCGCAATAAACGAGCTTGCGTTGCCATAGGCATTTCGGCTACTTCATCTAAAAATATGGTACCCCCATTGGCCACTTCAAAATAACCTTTGCGTGCTTCGTGGGCGCCAGTGAATGAACCTTTTTCATGCCCAAATAATTCTGAATCAATTGTTCCTTCTGGAATTGCACCGCAATTTACAGCAATATAGGGCCCATGTTTTCTTACACCAAGCGTATGAATAATTTGAGGAAAAACCTCTTTTCCTGAACCACTTTCACCAGTAATTAAAACACTTAAATCTGTGGAAGCCACTTGTGCAGCTATATCAATGGCTCTGTCTAAGGTTGGTGAACTGCCAATGATACCAAATCTATTTTTTATTTCTTGAATAGTCATTGTTTTGTGTTTATTTAAACTACTTCACCAATTAATGTAGCTGTTGTGCAGCTTGTGGCTAAAACATTTGCATAGTCTCCCGGTTTATAATTTCCTTTTGGAAATACAACGGTAGTGTTTTGTGAATTTCTTCCAAAGTACTGCTCTTTTGATTTTTTAGAAACGCCTTCAATCAACACCCGGTGCACCTTTCCAAGACCTTCTTTGGTTCTTATGGCCGAGTGTATTTGTTGCAAATCCACTATTTCTTGTAATCTTTTTTTCTTTAATTCCTCAGGCACATCATCTTTAAACTTACGTTCAGCAAGGGTTTTAGGACGTTCGCTGTAGGCGAACATATAAGAAAAATCATACTTTACGTGCTCCATCAAACTCAAAGTTTCGGCATGATCTTCATCGCTTTCAGAACAAAAACCAGAAATTGAATCTGTTGAAATACCACAATTGGGTATAATGCGTTTGATAGCAGCAATACGATCAATATACCACTCGCGCGTGTAGCCACGGTTCATCATTTCCAATAAACGGCTGCTGCCCGACTGTACGGGTAAATGTACATAATTACAAATGTTTTCATACTTGGCCATTGTATGCAATACATCATCTGTCATATCTTTTGGATGAGAAGTGCTGAACCTTACACGCAACTCAGGATTCACAAGCGCTACTTTCTCAAGTAATGCTGCAAAAGTAGTAGCATCATTCAATTCTTCCGCTGTTGGATTTTCCTTTTTCAAACCACCACCTGTCCAAAGGTAGGAATCAACATTTTGACCAAGCAGCGTAACTTCACGATAGCCTTGTTCAAACAATTCTTTAGCTTCATTTATAATCGTTTCTGGCGCTCTGCTGCGTTCCCTGCCTCTAGTAAAAGGAACCACACAAAAAGCACACATGTTGTCGCAACCTCTTGTAATACTAATAAAGGCAGTAATGCCATTGCTTTGCAATCTAACAGGAGAAATATCTGCATACGTTTCTTCTTTAGAAAGAATAACATTTACTGCTTTTCTTCCATCTTGGGCACTATCTAAAAGGTTAGGTAAATCGCGATAAGCATCTGGGCCAACCACAATATCTACTAATTTTTCTTCTTCTAAAAACTTAGCTTTTAAACGTTCGGCCATACAACCTAATACGCCAATAATCATTTCTGGCTTAGCTCTTTTGGCTTTACGATAATCATGTAAGCGCTGACGCACCCTTTGTTCGGCATTATCTCTGATGGCGCATGTATTTACAAAAATAACATCTGCCTCATTCATGTTTGTTGTTGTGGTATAGCCTTGGTCTTTAAGAATAGAAGCTACAATCTCACTATCAGAGAAATTCATAGCACAACCATAACTTTCTAAAAATAATTTCTTTCCACCTTTATTGGCCTCTAAAGCCAAATCTAAAACCTCGCCTTGTCTGCTTTCGTCTATTGTTTTATTTTCCATCTAATATTAATGCATTAAAACTGTATACCTCGCAAAACTAACGATTTTAAAGCAGTATGACAACTTGACACAGTAAGATTGTTTGTAGTTTAACTATTTTTATAGACAATGTTGCAATATCAGCGAGCAACACGATTTTATTTTAGGAGCAATTAGCTTATCTAATTTTTTATACCCTAATTTTTTTTGGTTTGGAAAAAGGGAATCGAAAAATAAATTTTTATTTAATCCAGCTAAGCCCTCCAAAAAAATCGTGAGCTTAACTAATAACTAATTTCTATCATAAAACAATCATTCAGCACTTTCATGTTTGCTTATGATTAATGCGTGATTGTTTGCAGACAGTGCAAACTAGCTTTGGCAGCATATTTGCAATGTGGCTGTAAAAAATAAATAACATGAAAAAAGCCTCGTTAAGTTTACTCCTATTAACATACGCAATAGGTGTTCAAGCACAAATTAAAATTCCAACCAACAAACTTGGCAACACATTAATAAACAATGCTGCTAACACAGTAACAGGTGCAGGCGCATCACTATCAGAAAGTGAGATTGCTAAAGGGTTAAAAGAAGCCTTGGATGTAGGCGCTAAAAATGCAGTTGGTTCAGTTGCTAAAACAGATGGTTTTTTCAAAAATCCGAAAGTAAAAATTCCTTTTCCTCCAGAAATTAAAAAAGTTGAGACTGCAGTGCGCAAAGTAGGCTTGAATAAACAAGCCGATGATTTTGTGGTTTCACTTAACAGAGCCGCCGAAGATGCAGCCAAAAGCGCCACCCCAATTTTTGCAGCCGCCATTAAAAATATGACACTCGCTGATGCTAAGGCTGTTTTAAAGGGCAATGAAACAGCTGCTACTGATTTAATGAAAAGCAAAACAAGTAATGAACTTGCTGCTAAATTTAAGCCAATTGTGCAGCAAAGTATGCAAAAAGTTCAAGTTACAAAATACTGGAAACCTATTGCCAGCAAGTACAATCAACTGCCATTGACGCAAAAAGTAAATCCTGATTTAGAAAAATATGTAACCGATAAGGCCATTGAAGGCTTATTTAAAATGATAGCAGCAGAAGAAATAAAAATAAGAAAAGACCCAGCAGCGCGTGTTTCTGATCTCTTGAAAAGTGTTTTTGGATCTTAATAAAATATAATACTGCACAAATTTAATCAACAAAATATATGATAACCATCTACCACAAATCCAACTGCAGCACCAGCATTAAAGTTTTAGATATTTTAAAACAATCGGGTAAAAAATATAAAATAGTTGAGTACATTAAAAATCCTCCAAGTGTTGAAGAGCTTACTGCAATAGTTCAAAAGCTAGGCATTTCAGCAGAACAATTGATCCGAAAAAAAGAACCACTTTTTAAAGAGAAGTATGCACAAAAAAAACTAACAGCGCAACAGTTTATTGAGATTTTAGCTGAAAACCCAGGATTGATTGAAAGGCCCATTTTAATAAAAAGAACAAGGGCTATCATTGGCCGTCCAATTGATATTGTTGCAAATTGGATAAAATAGTTAATCGCTAGACTCAGATGTAATAGGTGCTAAATGTTGGTTAAGAAATTGTTCTTTGTAAATAGCTGCAAGCAATAAAAAGTAGGAAATTAATAATGGCCCAAAAATCATTCCAGGCAAACCAAATAGTTTAATTCCAAGAATCACGCCCATTACAGTAATAAGTGGATGCACATCAGCATACTTTTTTTGAAAAGCAAAACGCAGTACATTATCAATCATTGAAATTACAAATACGCCATAAAGCAAAAGCGAAAAAGCTTCGTAATCATGACCAGTAGTATATAAAAGCAAGGCAGAAGGCACCCAAATTAGTGCACCACCCACCATTGGAATAAAAGAAAAGAAACCTGTAATGATTCCCCAAAAAAGAGGTTCTTTAACACCAAAAATAGCATAGCCTATGGCAGCCACCAGCCCTTGTAAAGTAGCTAAGATAGGCGCTCCCAATACATTGCTAAAAGTTTGAGCCTTAAGTTCAGTGGTAAATCTTGTGAGATCTGATTGCTTTAATGGCAATAAATTAATTGCAAATTTTTCTAACTTTCCTGTGTTACTCAATAGATAATATAAAAATAGTAACATGATTCCAATATCGCCTAAAATAGAAATAGATTGACTTAAAAACACCTTGATATATTCGGCAGCACTGTTTTGCAGCGATTTAATATTTTCTTGATTCATGAAACGCTGACCACTGAATTCATAAACTTTATTATCTAAACTTTGTAAGGCTTGAGTTATCACACTTGAATCTGAAAATAAATGCTGTAGTTTAGGTATAAACATGTTAAATAGCAACGTAAGCGGCACAATCAACAATAGCAATGTAATGAGCATAATCAGCAGAGAGGCAAGCCCTCTTTTCCATTTTCTTTTTTCTATTAGATATTTTGTAAAAGGTCTAAAAAGTACATAAATTATTAAAGCCCCTAAAAAATCGGCAAAGAAATCGATTAACGAAAAAAAGATGATACCACCAACCAACACAATGCAAAGCAGCAATATAATTTGCTTGAGCATTGCTGGATCCATTTTCTTCAACATGAGTTTAAATTTAAAATTAAAAAATTATTTGGCCTAAAATGTAAATTAGCATTATCGTTTATCTTTAAAAAACTTAGCTATAATTTTGCTACAATCTTCAGCCATAATTCCTCCTAATACTTTTGTTTTAGGGTGCAACACATTTTCATGCAATCTTAAAAAACCTCTTTTAAGATCGGCAGCGGCAAAAACTACTTTCTGCAATTGTGCCCAATGCAAAGCTCCAGCGCACATAACACAAGGCTCTAAGGTAACATAAAGCACGCATTCATTCAAATATTTTCCACCTAAATAATTTGCTGCGGCTGTTATAGCTTGCATTTCAGCATGCGCTGTAACATCATTTAAGCGTTCAGTAAGATTATGCGCTCTGGCAATAATTTGATTGTTGCAAACAATCACAGCGCCCACAGGAACCTCATCAGCATCATAAGCTTTTTGCGCTTCCTTAAATGCTTCACGCATAAAATAAGCATCTGTGTATAAACTCAAAGTTTGCTCTTCTTCCATTTCTTTTTTATTGCATTTTCTTTACTAATCCTTCTCTTAAAGCAATGTGTAGTGCTTTATCTAATTCAAGTATATTAACTGCTAAACGTTGCGCAATTTCTAGCGGTGTATGTTGTATTTCACTCATGGTAATCATACTCAATAAAAACATCAAGTCTTGATTTAAAATACCTGTACCACCTTTATCAGGATATAAATTTCTTTTGCCCAACATGGGTTCGCCATAAAGATGACCAGGTGCTATAGCTATGTTCATTTCTAAACCTTTGCTCACATCTACTAATAAATGAATGATTTCTTTGAGCGCAGTAAAGTTCATTACATCTTTATTGTCTAAGCTTGTATGATATTCGGGATAAATCTTATAAGGTGTGCGCATGATGGTTCCAACAGGGAAATTAAATCCTGGCGAACAGTATTGTCTTTCATCACTCCCACCTACGCTAAAATCACGAACACTCGCATTGGTATATTTGCTTTGCAAAAAATGTTGCATCATAACATCAGCAAGGGTATCCGTGCGTTTACTTTGTTGATAGGTTATTTTACCTGCATCGCCACAGCAAGTAAGCACATAACCTGCTTTAATTTTCGATTTCAATTCCATGCCATGCTGCGCTAAAAAAGCAATTATACCAATGGTTTCAGGAGCCAATACAAAACGATAGTTATAGTAACGATTTTCTATTTTACTTAATTCCTGATAAAGGAATGCAAGTGCAAGTGGGCCAGAAAGCTCGTTGTTGGCCATGCTTGGATGACATAAATACGATGAAAATAATATTTCTTCTTCTGAACTTCCCTTTAAAATACATTGACCGTAGGTGAGCGCACCATCTTCGAGAGAGCTATCGATTACCACTTTATAGGTTCCCTGTTGTGGCAATTGTAAGTACTCATTATGTGTTAAGCAAAAACCCCAAGTTTCTTTGTAGTATGTGGTAAGATAAGGTATCGCATCGGGCTTATTAGGCAAGGTGTTTAAATGAGGTTGCAGTTCATCCCAAGTCATTGTTTTGTTGATAGGAATGCTGTAATTAATGAGGTGTAAATTATTCACTTTAAAGTCGCAAATTTTATTGCCTTGCGGGGAAATAATATAGGCATCATTTATATTCCATTCTTTGGGAATTTTCCAATCTAATACAACTGTTCCTGTTGGCACTTCAATTAAATCGAAAGGAATTATCTCCTTTAAAATTTTAAAACTTTCGCGTAATCCATTGCCTGTAATACTTCTGCAGATGGGCCAAAGCGCATCAAAATATTTTTCTAACTGTTTTTCCATCATAGGTTAAGGCTGCAAATAATATTTGCAAATATAGTGTTTGAGGCTCGAATTTACGTATATCTTGTTGTGTGTTTTAACAGTATATTTTATTAAGCACTTGTGTTTTTTCTTCTCCTAATTTTGGTTTACAAATATTAATGAGCTTGAAAAGATAAAAAATATACATTTGATTTTGTATAACTGATTTTAAATGAAGCTTTACTTTCCAAATTTAAATACACTCAGATTTCTTGCCGCTATGTTGGTGATGGTGCATCATATTGAGTTGTTTAAGGAAATGTTTGGCTTGCCAAATATTTTCCATAATCACAGCATTCAATTGATGAGTAAAATTGGAGTTACCCTCTTTTTTGTTTTGAGTGGATTTTTAATTACCTATTTGCTTTTGCTTGAACAAAATACCTATGAAACCATTGATATAAAAGCATTTTACATGCGCCGAATTTTAAGAATTTGGCCATTGTATTATTTGATTATTATGCTGGCGTTTTTCATTTTTCCTCAGCTTAGTTTTATGCATATGCCAGGCCATGATCTTTCTCATTGGCTCATTAAATTTTTATTTTTTATATTTTTCATGCCCAATGTAATTCACGCGCTGGGCGCAGGTTTAGCCTATGGAACACAAACTTGGTCGATTGGCGCTGAAGAACAGTTTTATATTATTTGGCCCTGGTTAATGCGGTTAAAAAAAAATAAATTAGCCTTGGTTTTGGGTGTTATTTTTATTTATGTGTTGTTTAAATATTTGTTTGCCTATTTTTATAACACCCATCAAATAATTGCTTATTTACATCGCATTTGGTATTTATTTCCTATCGACAATATGGCTATTGGTGGACTATTTGCGGTGATCTATGTGAATCAATATCAAAAAATAATTCGATTTTTAGAACATAAAATATTACAAACAACTGTATGGAGTGCAGTAATTGTTTTGTTAATTTCAGGTAAAAGTTTAGGATTTTTTCATCATCAAATTTATGCTCTTTTGTTTGGTGTGTTGGTATACAATTTGGCTGTAAATAAGCAATCAGTAGTACAATTTAAGATAAAGATTTTTGATTACCTGGGTAAAATTTCCTATGGTTTATACATGTATCATAGCATTTTTATTGTGCTCAGCATTAAGGTGCTGAAGCATTTAAATTTTGAAAACACAACAGCCATTTACATTTTAAGTTTGGCAAGCACCATCTTGATCTCCATACTTTCGTATGAATTTTTTGAAAAGCGCTTTATCGCAAAAAAAATGAAATACAGCCATGAAAAAATTAGCAGCGATTAGCTTACAAGGAAAGATGGGCGGCTGCATTGTAATTTTTTAAAATGAGGGCTATTTTTTTTACTTAATAAGTGAGATGTTAGTAATTGCCACTGCGCATTGCATGTTTTGCAACCCCGCGCGCTTCTTCGTATAATCTCAGTAAACTCTAAGCCAGCTTCGTGTTTTATAATTGTTAGCGCTTAGCTCGGCTTCATAGCCATTTAATATCATGCTAGCATTTGAGCTTGTTGATGCTCATGCGCGAGTCATTTTTTTAAATCCCAAAACTAACTACTCCAAGAAATAGTATTGCACTGCAATCTCTATTATTTAATTGTAATAAATCATTTAAAAGCTTGCAATTCAATAATAGCATTTAAACCATTTCCACGCAAGTGAAACTTGCTAAATTAAAGGAAAACGAAGCACAGCTTCGCTTTTACGAAGGTAAGCTGGGTTTTAATAAAGATGATAAGCACTTTTATATGCTTGCTTTATTTTTTTAATTAATGATTTTGGTTCAATCACCGCCAGGTTATCTCCAAAAGATAATAATTCCATTAAAAAGTCATGCGTTAAACAAAGCTTAAGTTTGATTTTCATTTCTTCTTCATTGTCAACTAAAACTTCCTGTGTGTGATGCAAGGGCAATGTTTTAATATACTTACCCTGTAAAGGGTCAAAAGACAAAATAATGTCTTGAGGCTCCTTACCATTTGGGCTTTCAATACCAAAACAATAACGATAACTTTCTTCAATGCTATAGTTTGCAGGATACAGAAAAGTTTGGTTTGTAATTTCGAGATTTGATAAACGGTCGAGCGCGAAACTTTTAATAGTATCGTCTTTACAGTCTTTGGCTATGATATACCAGCGATTTTTAAATTCCTTTAAAGCTAAGGGCTCAACTGTTCGTTGACTAAATTCTTCATCCCAAAATTTATGATAGGTAAATTTGATATTAAACCTGTTTTTAATGGCATGGAGTAATCCATATAAATTCTCAGTTCCCTGTGGCTTTCGATTTTCTAAGTGAATAAAAGGAGTTAAATCTTGCGCCAAATTAAGTGAATTAAACATATCAAAAGCTTCCATCATCCGCTGAAAATTCATGTTTTCATTTTCATTTTGGGTAATAAAATATCCCCTATACGGTTTTGAATATTCAATATCAATTCCAAACAAGTTTCTAATTTCCTTTAAATCTCTTTGCAGCGTTCGCTTTGAAAAACCTATTTGCAAATGATCATCTTGCATTTGCATATATTCAAATTGATTTTCCATATAGGCTTTCAATGCCTCATAAGATGAATATGGATTTACTTTGAGCTTTTTAAGAATAAGCAAGTAGCGCGATATGTAGCCTCGTTTTGACATTAATTGAATAAGTAATTTAGAATTTTATTTACTTCTACTATCTTTCTTTCACGACATTTATCTATGGACCAATCTGAATAGTTAGTAGCTTGCTTTTTTACAATGCCATATATACTTGTTGGGTAAACTTTTGTCTTAAACTCATACAGATTATTACTAATAGACCTATTTTTATCTTGTTCCAAAATCATGAGGTTACCAATAGAATTTATATCATCTCCCCACTCATTCCAAATGTCATCTCTTTTATCTCCATTGCTATCGTGGTAGGATTGAATATGCTCAATGTCAATGGGTAACTGGAATAAATTATTGCATATTTTCATATCACTGGAAGTGTAGTCTTCCTCTAGCATAGCGGAAACCCTACAAACGATGTTTTTAAGTTTTGCGTTGTAAGTTATGTCTCCATTCAAAATAGTCTCAATGTCATACCAACCTTTATGGTCTTCAACTTTACCAATTTTGGAATTAATCAGTTTAATCAATTCTTCTGATGATTTGTTCATCATTGTATCCAATACCTCATACATAAATGAATAATAAATCTCACTTTTTAGCTTTTGGAAACGGATGCTATAAATAATAAATAACTTGCTTAGCTGTCTTTTGAATAAAAAAAGTTTTGAATTAAAATCTTCTTCTGTATTAAATTTGTAGGTAAACAAATACACTAAAATGTGATAGCGACTATATCTTGACCACCAAATAAAATGCCATGAACAAGCGTCTTCTGCGGTTGGAACGCTCTTGTAAATTAAATGCCATTGAAATCTTGATTGAATTATTTCTTCCAATTCAATTAAGGAAAGAGTTAGCCCTTTTTCTTTTATACTTTTAAAATTATCCCATCTATTTGTATTTGAGATGGTATCAAATAACTCTTCAAAAAATCTATTGGTTTCATAAAAATAAAGTGTCTTTGGCAAATCATATTTTGCAACCAGAATGTATTTATACATTTCTAAAACTCCAAAAATATCCGTAACCCAACCAAGCTCTTTGTTCTTTGTGTCAATCTTTTCGTAGATTCCGCTTATCTGTTCAAAGAATTTTATTTTAGTTTCTTCATTTGCCTCCTTGTTTTGGTCACATAAATATTCATACATTTTTAATTTGAAAATGTCGCCACCATTTAAGTCAAGTCCTGTGGTATTTATTGCATTAAATATCTGTAGTGTTTTGGACAATGAAGCATGCGTTTCAATAACTACAAAATAAATCTTGCTAAGAATATAATTAGTAAAATCATCAGCATTGAACTGCTCTTCGGTTTCATTCTCAGAAACATTTTCTCCTTCTGCAATTAGCTCACTCAGAATATTCCTTATATACAATGCGTTGTTTACATAGATATTTAGATTCGAATTAAATTCTTCAAATGTGTTGAATGATAATAATTGATTTAAATCATTTTGCTGTGTTCCGCTATTGACTTTTGTTTCAAGCCAATCAAAGTGAATGGATGCTAATTCTATGCAATCAGGAAATTCCATTTTTAATATTTTCAAAAGAAGTAGAAAAGTTGTCAGGCGCTGTTGTCCATCAATAACTTGCTGCTCTTTTCTTTCTAAATCCTTCTCCGCTAATTGCATTGTTCCTATGAACATTGGCTCTTTAATTATATTTCCGTCACTGCCCCAGTAGCCTAAAAAAATATCGGATAAAAATTTTCTAATCTGTTCGTCAGTCCATGAATAGGATCGCTGATAAATGGGTATTATATATTTGATATTGTCTCCAAAAATTGTTTCTCCATTTTTTTGTGAGTTGTATTTTAATGTGCAAGTTTTGGCAATGATTGAAAATGATTTGTTTGGTTCCATGTGCTATTTTTTATTGGCTAAATTAATTTTAAATAATTCTGAACAAGCATTTGCATCACTCAACGCATCATGGTGATTCAAAGGTATATTATATTTCACACAAAGTGAAGCCAAATTATCTTTGAAAATTTGATAAGTGCAATGACCTGTAAACACTGGATTTGCAAGGCCGTAGAATTCCAAAGTTTGCTTTAAACAATGGAAATCAAAACCAAAGCCATTGTGTGCAACAACGTGTTGATTTTTGATGTATGGCTCGATTTGATGCCAAACTACACCAAATGTTGGCGCATCTGCTGTTTGTTCCGGTGTGATTCCATGTATATCAATAAATCTATCCCAGTAATAATTATCTGGTGGTTGAACCAAAATTGATAATTGTTCAGTAATTATGTTGTTTTCTACCCGAACTAAACCCACCTGACAAATGCTCCAACGTTTGCCTTGGGCGGTTTCAAAATCTATTGCTGTATAAGAATTACTGTTCATTATCTTTTTTGCAAAAAAATTATACATAACTCTAAATGATATTTAATCTTCTTGAAGTCTAAATTGATCAAATCATCTAATTCAAGATTTGCTATGTACTCCGCCTGACTTTTATTAAGATTAAGTTCAGTGGCTAAAATTTCAGTCATTTCTTTTTCATTTTTTGCAATTCTGCATATTCTTGCTAATTCAGCAATATCTGTAGAAATTACCCCATTTAAAATATCAAGATCAGCATGTATCCTCAACACCTCTTCTTCTATGTTTTCTTGAAAACTTTTTGAAGAAAAAAGGCTATACATTAAGGAGTGTTTCAACTGTAAGGCAGGCACTTGCAAATTTGCACTTTTACCATTTAATTTGATTTCTATTAAAGATCCCATGTTACTTACTTTTTAATATGTTGTGGAATTAATTACTCAATAAATTTGTTCTAAATCCGACCTTACTTCTACTCTTCACTTCATGAAAATCTTTCTCCTCCTGATTATAAATCGAAGTCAATGACATTGGTTTATCAATACATGTTTTGAAGCCCAATTTATTGGATAACTTCTGTGCCTTTTCTGTTTCCAGTTCTTTGAACTCATACTTTGCAATCAAGCGCCCCTTACGCATTAAGGCACTATCAATTTTAGAAATATCTGTATTGAATGAGCAAACAATTTGAATATTTAAACAGTCAGCTAGTAATCCATCTGAAATATTCAGTAAAGCTGAAACTGGCGAATTACCATCCTTTTCTCTATCGACCACAATGTTTTCTGCATCTTCAATTACAAAAATAGAATTGGGATTACTGATTAAAACTGAAATTAAATTAGGGTTGGTAATAGCACTAGCCATATTTGGAGGTAAAAAAATGACATCCTTTTTTAATGAAGCCACTAAATAACGGATGTAAGAAGTCTTGCCTGTACCTGGCTTTCCGTGCAGTAAAATAAGTCCTTTATCATTATTTCGTGAAAGTCTTTTTAAAATGGCACGATGAATGTCTTTAAAATCATCATTGTAATTATCTTCTAAATTTAATTTAGGTTTTAGGATTTTTAAACTTTCTGTTGTAATGCCCGCCATACTGTTCACTAAAAGTGAAATCTCTGGAATATGCTTTTTCTTCTTTTTTTTGAATTTAAGAAATTCTGTTTGTAATTCTTCAACCTTTAATACAGCGGTTTTGCGAAACAAAAAACGAACGATGGAACAATTTGTATCAAAGTTGATCATTAAATCATCATACAAAAAGTAAAATATATCATCTAGTTCCACCTTTTTGCTTTTGCTAAAAGCGCGCTTGTTATAATAAGAATCTTTAATCTCCGCTCTAAATCGCTCAGCAAACCATTGATTAGCTTTTCTACAATCAATATGCTCTTCTTGAATGCAGTTTGGAATAGCATTAAAATGCGCAACAAACATGGTAAACTCATTTAAATAGGAACCTTTTCGCTCTGAGAACACCTCTGAAAGATTCATTTTTGCAGAGGTATTTTCAAGTTGAAACAAGCCAAGAGTAGGTACGTTGATTGGTAAATTAATTGTTTGCATAGTTCAAGTATTTTTGATTTATGCTACAAATGTAAATGAGCACAACGCCAATTTGTGTCGCGATTGATTATTATTTTTGAAAGTGTGAAATGTGGCCTTCTTTTCTTTATTGATGGATGGGTAAAAGTGTTGTAAACGAGTTTTTATTAAACTCGTTTTTCATTCCTTCACCAAATGTGTCAGAGTTAAAGTGGTTGTTCGGGATTTCCGATCAACCACTTTATTTTAAGTTAATTCTTAACAAAAGCTTTAACAAATGGCTAGAAGCTCCGACTATTCATAAAAATGATAAGTTGAGAGAATGGCTAGCACAGCAAAAATTAAAAGTAAAAAACAAGGTGGCTATAAAAGGGAAGGCTATATCACTTTCAGAGGATGATTTAAATAAGAATTATTCTAAAAGAAAGGAAGAATTTATTTATATTTTTTTTGCGATAAGCACCGAAATGTGGTATCTTTCGAAAAATTTATCTTAAATGATATCAGATAGTAATTACAGCCGACTAGAGCATTGGATTGAAGAATGTCAATCCAAAGGCAAACTGGCATTCAATTTAGCACAGCTAAGGCGATCAGGAAATTGCATTACATGTATTACTATTGAGTGATAGTTTATTGATTGATAGTATTAATGTTATAATTCAGCAATTACTTTGGCTTACAATTAATGAATCTACCTGTTTATAAAAATCAGTGTTACTATACCTTGGTGCGTAAGCCTCATTTGTTCCCAAAGAAATAATAATAAGGTCGGGGTTAAGCAACGACATTTGTGATTGTAATTTTACATTTTTATTATAATGCCTGTACTCAGCACCATTGATACCGATGTTGTTGTATAATACACCAGGCTGCTCATTTTCTAAAAGCAAACCATAAATTAGAGCAGTTTTACGTGTTAAAGTATCAAGATGATCGATATTAAAAATAACACAATTGGCAGGTTTAACATATACCGTTGTAAATTCTTCGAGCGTATCTTTTTTTGCATCAATTGAGGCCTGAAAACATGATAAGCTATCGCATAAAATAAAATTATAATGCTGAAATCCCTTTTGATGAAAAAGTGTAATCTTACTAAAGCTATAATCAAGTCCCTCCTTGTTAAGCGTTGTAATCATTAAATTACTTTTTGTATCATCGTTTTTTATACTTAAGCCACTGATTCCAATTGGTAAAGAATCTTTTTCATTTACAATTCTTCGTGCACGCCACTTAGTGTTACTACTGGATTTATAATTGCTAGGCTCATTTGTTCTTCCTACTTTAAATGGGGCAACAAGCCCTCTACCAGCGTTGCCAAAATGTTTTTGAAGGTTAACACGCACTACACCCGGATAATGATCGGCCTGTAAATGCGAATCACCAATATGCACTACAACCACCTTTTTATCTTTAGATTGCTCTAATTGTGATAGTTTATCAAAAAAATGCACCAGAGAAGCAGTATCTCCTTCTAATTTGTTTTTTTCGGTACTGATAAATTTATATTGCCGCTTAATGCTATCGTTAACATCACTCAACTGCGCAATAGCATCAATTTGCACACATAAAATAAAAAATAAAGCTACACTTCGGTAAATAATATTGTACATAAATTTAATTGGGAATAGATGCTTTTACGCTTGCACTTGCCTTTAAATAATCTTTATACTCTTTATCGAGTTCTTTGTACAACATGCGCCCTACTTTTGAAGCGCCTCTAAAATTAAAATGGGTATAATCTTTATTCGCTAAAGATGTATCGGCATCGGCCCACTTTACCATTGAGTTAAAACCACCCATCGCTTCAAATAAATTCCAAAAGGCAATCCCATTTTCTTCGGCCACTTGTTTTTCGGTTTCTACCACAAATGGCACACCCGGATTGGTAATGTATTGCCCATCTTGCTTAAAACCTTTATCGGGAACGCCAACAAATAATATGGCAGCATTGGGGAAACTCCTTTGAATATGTTTTACCATCCGGTTTAACCCTTGATGATACCAATGATAATCTTTAGCAGTTGGACTTACAGCATTCATTCCATATTGTAAAATAATTAAATCGTATTTGTTCTGCTCATCAAAACCTTGCAATATATTCTCTGGAATTTTAGTAAGCGGTAAACCCGAGTTGCCTCTGAAAGAAAGATTATCTACAATTACACCTGTATCGCTTTCTAAACTTACTGCATATACAGGCAATTTATCGTGGTTTAAAAAAGTAAATTTTATTTCATTAAATGGCGTTGAGGAGCTATAATCAATTGCATTCACGTTTTTTTTACCGTCTAATGTAATATTGGTTTTTTGACCATTATTTACCTCTACGTTAACTAAACTGCTACTTTCTGTTTGCCCATAAAACAAGCGTGCTTTGTAAAACTGATCTAAACCTTTTTGACGACTTCCTTTGTATTTTACCCAACTCAGGTTATTGCTATTAAAATTATTAGTATCTACTTTGGAGTTTAATTGAGGCTTAAATACAAAACCTGTAATT
Organism: Chitinophaga pinensis; assembly: GCA_945872355.1. Lineage (GTDB taxonomy): Bacteria > Bacteroidota > Bacteroidia > UBA4408 > UBA4408 > CAIKXD01. Next base: position 8,543 of record CAMBZU010000019.1, on the reverse strand, counting down.
CCAAGCATATCAGCTGCTGATGTAGGATCCAATAAGTTTTTGTTTGTCCAATTTTCAGAAAAAGTGTGTTTAACCGTTTGTCTAAAACCAGCAGTTACAGCCGTAATAGGCACAATGCCTACGCCTGCTCCGCCAAATTGTTTTTGTAATAAATAGCGTAAATCTTGTGTAATTAAATCACCTTCTACCATACTATCACCAAACCAAGCTATGCGCACTTTCTTTTTAGTTTTAATGTTTTTTAATGCTTCAAAAAACTGAGCCATTCCTTGATTGGTGCTACTTGCGTAATCAACAATGCTTAATGAATCAATCACTCTTTGCACTGCAACAAATTGGTTGGTATCTTTATAAGTAGTGTTAATATTGTTTTTTTTAGCAACCTTTAGCTTAACGGGCGGCGTTTTAGTAACCTCAGCTAAAAGGTTTAAATGCTTTAAGTTTTTGTGATAGCCAACAAAATAGCTATCTGTTGCGCTTAAAATTGCAAGAAAACACACGCAGATAAAAATAATAATAAAAGGCTGCAAGGGCTTGTTGCCACCGTAGTTCATGCTAATTTAAATGTAAGAATGGGGAGTGCTTTACGTAATAACATTGCAAAGATAAACCACAAAAGCGTTTGCTTGCAACAAATATTAAAAATATTTTTTGAGGATTAGATATTTTACAGATTAGCGCCTGTTGCTTCCGAAACTTCGGGACGAATTAATGTGTCAATTTAATCAGGCTGATGAATTTTGGTACTTAAAACGTCCAACTTATGTTGAAATGAATTAGTTTACTCCTCGTTTTTTTGGCATAAAAAAAGCGGAAACTTTTGCCGCCGCTTTTGTTCTCATTTTTTTGCGCTCCGCTTGCGTGATTACTATGTGTGGTCTTGGAGCATCACATTACTTATTACAAATGGCTGGAGGCTCTCGCCAAGAGCTATTCCTTATGAGAATTTCTTTCAAGAAGATAGAATTGTGGCATTACTTCATTATCTATTTTACTAAACTTATAGAATGATTTAGAGTTAGTAATCGAATCAAAGTGATACGTTACTTGTGATCTACCTATAGAATTCAAATTCTCCAAAAAGCTATGATACTTAGGATAGGTTGATATATGAATAGCATCTTTCGCTAGTAGCCAGCATTAAAGCTGTTAGAGGTATTTGTCAAACGGCTGAAGGCTTCCGTTAGGCTAACGCTTAATTTTAAAACTTCAATTCTACTAAAAAGGGTCCTTAGGGAACTTTTTTAGTAAAACTTTTTTTTCCTAAGTTAGAAGTATCTATTTTAGCATTAAATAAAAAATATGGAAATTACAAACATCTATCTCGGCTATTTGGACAAACACAAAAAGAGCGGATACATTCTTGGTACTTTTAGTCTTCCAAGCGGAATCCCCGCTTATTTTATTGCAACAACAATTATTTTTGCTGCTTTCGTCCAATATTATTTACCTCTCTATCATCTTCCTTTTATTCTCTCTCTTTTTATCTGCCGTGATCTAAGGATAGTTTTAGAAATACGTAACAGTGTTTTAGAAACCTGTATATTGGAAGAATGCTATCTTTCAACTTGTTTAGAGATAGAGGGCGGTGATCCATATTTCCCAGAAGATCCAGCATATGTAGTAGAAAGTGATAGGGTCTCTATCTTCAATGACGCAATAAAACAGCAAATGAAAGTACCATTACTAAGAAGACTAAAAAGCCACTATGTTTATTTAATTTGTTTAGTGGCCATGTATATAGGGTTTTATTCAGCAATACAGTTTATTCTTCATAATTTGTGCTAACAGGGATTGAGTTAGTTATTAGATAAGTTTTATAGTAGCTTAAAAGCTTATTTGTTGGCACTACTGTTTGTGTAGAGACCCTAGTAACTGACATGTTTTGAACATTTTTTGCCTAGTAGAAGTATCTATACTTTTGAATTATAAAATCAACGAATTATGAAAAAGATCATCACATTGGCAGCTTTATTTTTTCTTGTTATAGAAATTTCTTATTCGCAGTTACCATTAGAAAAAGAAGTTTTACATCAATTGAATATATACCGTAAACAACACGGTTTAAACCCTGTTAAAATTGATAGCACTGTTTCCAGTATTGCTTTATATCATGTAAACTATCTTTTAGAATGCTCAAAAGTAAATCATTCGGTTCATAATGATAAATTACCACACGATGAACAATTTGACATTAAGGGATTTGTAGAAAAGAATTTTGACCAAAGAGCTGCAATGGCGCCAGATAAAAATATCTGGGGAGAAATTAGTATACCTTTTATGCCAGTTAAATCTGGATTATCTCTAATAGAAATTGCTAAAAGTATTATTAGATCTTTTGACGGATCTCCAAAGCACAAAGAAATAATGTTGACTGGGGACAATCCAAAATTTCCAGATATTGTAGGGATTTCAGTGATTAAAAGGGTAAGCAATATACCCAGCTATGATGAATACGTAGTAAATATAGATTTTGGTGTTCTTGCCCCTTAGTTGCTTAACAAGTTGCATCCAGAGAGAAATTCCTGCAAAAAGTGAAAAACTAATTGGCCTATAGAATCAATAACAAATGTTTTTATAACCTTTAATTCTAATTCGATAAGATCACAAATTAGAGGTGATAGTATTATTTTTTAACAATATATTCCTTATTGTTATGAATTAAAGAGTTAAAATCCCCGGCAAAAAGCCTATTAGCTTTAAAAGACATCATTAAATCAAACACACTTCATAAAAAATGAACAAGCTGATTGTATTCAAGTATTTATTCCCTAAACAAATACAGAACCAAACTCAAAAGACTCATTATACGCAAAGTTTTGTAATACTAAATTAGTATGATAAATGACCACAAGACCCCTCAATGGAAGTATTGAAAAATAATAAGCCAAGCCACCCGCTTCGACCGAAGCAAAAGGCAGTTCAGATTCTCAATGCTGTTGTTTAGGGGCAAACACAAACAAGCTCAAGGTAGCAGTCGGCATTCTTTGCTCATAAAAAAAACATTTTCGAAGCGTCCCATCAAAGTCAATTAAGCCACACCATAGGTGCGCCTAAAGTAAATTTCAAAAATAATTCTTAGCGTTTCCATTACTGTATTTTCATCAAATATGTCGGCATCGTAAAGGTCGTAATGATCCCACAAATAAAACGGCCATATCATATCACCGGTAATTTGAGGTTCCTTTAGTATAGCTTTGATGTAGGCACCGTGATTTAACTTGCTCACACTGCTGATACTTAAAAAAGTAGTGTTTGCCTCATCCTTTTTGTATTGCAACTCGCAAATAAACGACTGCGTTACCATCGTTTTGGGTATCGCCTGTATAAGCACCTGCTTGGGATAGTGACTCGAAATGATGGTATCAAACCCATACTGTTCCACTATTTCGGCCCAGCACTGCGACCAACTGAGAAGATTTTTAAAAACGTTTTTTTCTGTGTGAATCATAATGAATTGATTTAAAATTTATGCGTATGCCAACCAAGCATTTTCATGCTTTAGACTTTTATGTTTTTGCGACACAACCCCACGCGAAAGAAATCGCCCATCGTAAAAGCGGACAGGCTTTGCTTCCTCTCTGTGAGCAGCTTTAACCATGTTTAAACATAGTTCCCGTTCTGTTTTTTCTTGACCACTTGTTGCATTGTTTTTGCGTGTTAAGTTTTTAATTTGTTTACCACAATCTTTGTTGTTTAATAACTGATGCCGTTGGCTGAAGAACTCCTGAACTCCTGATATCTTTTGAAAGCCAGCCTAATGGTTTCCGTCACAAAGCCCTCGGCAAATATTTCCTCCCCGCCATCGAGCTCAAATTCATCCCAAATGTAATATTGCATCACCAAATCTTCATCGCTCTCCTCTGCAGTCATACAAGCTTTAATGTAGGATTCGAATTTAAAATCCTTCACGCTTTTTACAGATAAGGCCGGTTGGTTATTGTCAGTAATTTTGTACTGCAACTCGCAGATGAAAGAGGTAGTGTCCATGCCATACTTCTTGGCAGTAATCACTACCTTATAAGGGTAGCCGGAGCTTACATGCGTCTTGTAGCCAGTTTGCTGAGTGTTTTTTGCCCATGTACGCGCCCAGTTTGAGAGGTTGTCGTACCATTGTTTTTTAGGATAGTTTCCGTGCATTTGTAATAAATTTTGAAGGTTTTGTTTCCAGTTTGACATGTTGCTTTGTATTTAATGATTGATTAGATTTTGATTTATTTAATTTTAAAGGTTTAATATTTTTTTCTTGTTGCAGATTGGGGATTCTAAAATCAATTCCATACTTATACCGATTACACTTACAAACACTAGTGTCCAACTGTCAATCGAACAAATTCAACTGTTTCATTGCATCATCATTCTTTGTAAAGACCTGATTTAATTGAATTTTTTCAAAAAGGCATAGGCTCAACTTATGCAATAATGTGTAGAGTGAATAAGGACTATTAAATTCCTTTTTAGATAAAGGACATTTTTTGCTGACCAATTGATTGTTTCTTACTGATTTCTTGGGTTGCTGATGATATTTAGGGCTTTAAAGTATTAATATTAATTAATTAAAATCGGTGTTGTATCTATATAGAAAACCTAAACAAGGGAAGGTTATTTTTTAGCTATCTGAACTTAAATGTTACAAGCTCATGCAGTTTTGATATTTGATAGAATGGTAATTTTTAAAGATTTATATATTAAAAGCTAACACCTCTCAATTTGTTACAATATTTCAAAAAAATATTATTTGAATGTTTTTTTCATTACAGTAAATCGTTGAAAATAGAAACTTGAAAAAGTTTTTATTAATAAATGAGTTCATTGTCACAAAAATTGATGTTTTCAGTTTATTAATACTGAAGAGTAATAATTACAGATTTAAAACATTATAAACCTTAAAAAACAAAAACTATGGAAACCTGGAAAAATGAATTACAAGATTTAATGCGTCAATTGAAATTCTTTCCTTATGAAATATGGAATAAAGACTTGCTTTGCTGGTGCAAGGAATACACAAAAGAATTTGATGGACTTACTGATGTTTCTACAAAGGTAATTTTATCTCAAAAATATGATACCAGAGGCAGAATTGAATTGATGATACAATTGAACCATGAAAAGCCTTTTTATATACACATGCAATACATTAGAAATCCAAACAATGCTGAACCGATGTTAGCGTTAGGTTATACAAAATCTTATAATGCAAAAAAGCAGTATGCTGCAATATTTAAAAATATAGAAAATGATAACGAAGGTACAGAATTAGAATATTATGACTGGGTACACGATGATATTGATTTTGAAAAAGAACCTGCCTTAAATAAAGAATTTGTAATGGAGTGTATTACATTAAATTTTAAGAAGTATATACTAACAAGGAATTTGTGACATTTCAAGATTTTGCTTTGCATTTTAAAATAACAGTGCTACAATATTAAAATAGAACAATTTATAAAAAACATTTTTTTTATCGGTTGGATTGCTTTAGTTTTGAATATCTAAAAAATAAAATTTACTATTATGGCAACACAGGAATTGACAACTCTTTTTGAATCTAGCTTGCCTGTGAAAGTAAAATATCAATAATTATCTATTAATCTTAATTTCATAAAACTTAAAAATATATGAATAGAGTTGAACAATTATTCTTGGAACAGAGAAGAAAATTAAAAATCACAGCTCATATCGAAGCTCTGGCAAAAAAAGATGCAGAATGGTTTATAGATTTATATAAACAAACAATAGATATAGCAATTGATGATGATGAAAGCAAGCTAAAGGATGGTAATAATGACAACCCATTAGATGACATTTACAACCTTGCAGTAACCTTAATCAGGAGTTTTGTAGTCAAAAAAACATCAATACCTACACTAAAGAAGCAAATAGAAGATTATTTTAAAAGTATTAATTACATTGAAAACAGTTCAGTTAATAAAAAATGCAAGGAAGAATTAATGTTCTTGTTTAAAAATCCAGCTTGGAAAGCGATAAATATTTATAATAAAAAAGATGGGTATGAAAATACATTGAAATGGATTTATCACAGATTTGCCAAACAAATAAAAAAGGATGAAAATGTTATTTTAGATATTATTCATGATATAATTTTAAAAATTCAAAACACAGGAAGGGATTTATCAGAAATAATGCCTGCATATTGCAAAACAATTTGCAACAATGATGATATTGATAAAAAATATAATTCCCCAGAATCTAATTTTTCTTATTTAACCAATGAACCCGATGATGACGTTGAAGGATTTATAACTGCCATTGAGGGCATTGCTTGCGAATATTCTAATCTGGAAAGGTTGTATAAACCTGAAGACTTTGCAAAAGCATTGAAATTGTTATTAAACCTAAATAATAGTGAAACTGAATTTGTGGAAGTATTAAAAGAAGCTTCCTATATTTATTTAGATGTAAAGAATCATAGAGACACCGATAAGAAATGGCGGAAAATTGAAAGGAAATTATATGATGAGGCACAAAGGATATGGGCAGAAAAAGGGCTTACTCCCTCAAACTTTCGTCAAACAAAATTGAGGCTATTAGCAAAAATTAAATCTAATCCGAACTCTAATAAGGCCAAGGATGAATTGATGGGCTTTATGAAAACCGATAATTTGAATGATGATAAAATTCAATTAGATATACTAAATCATTTTATTCCGTATTTTAATAATATGATGATACCCAACTCTGAAATTAGCCTAAAAGCTTATCGTTTGTGGCCAAAAGAAATAATCAATATGGAATGGTTACGAAAAATATTTAATGAAAACGGACTTATGGTTGGAAGATATCCTGAAATTTATTACGATGATTTTGATACTGCATGTAAAATATTTCCATCCTTACTGAACATGAGTCATGAGGAGGAAGGAAACCCGGACTACTTAGGAGTATATATTTACGATTTTGGTACACAAAGAAATGAAGATCCATTTTTATTTGAAACCAAAGAAGGCATCATTATTCTTTTTAAAGACAGGATTGAAAAACACAGAAATGGAGAAGATAGAACTCCAGAAGAAATAACACTGTTGCGCCATGTTGTCCTGATGCATGAATTGGGTCACTGGTTTACACACATATCCCTTCATACTGCAGCTAATGGAGTAGAACAATTTTGGAATTTAGGATATCATTTTAAAAATAAAAAAACAAAAGAAGGCTTAGCTCAATTAATAGCATATTGGTGTATTGAAAAGGAGCCAGAAGCATTAGATGTATTAACTAAACTAACACCAAAAGATATCAACGATCCTTATGCATGTTATCAGCTACTTGTCAAAAAAAGCAAAACTGAAATTCTGGAAAAATTAAAAGAATTGAGGACTGCATTTTATTTGAAAGACGAAGTTATGTTTGATTATTTATTATCAGAAAACAAGACACTTTTTGATGATTATATTGATTGCTCTAAACCAAATGAATATTTTGATAATACAAAAAAAATCACTCAAGAGGATTATAATAATATATTAGCCAATGGGGGCATTCTTAAACCAGGTTGGTTTGGAATTACGGAGGATCAATATAAAAGTACTCAATTATTACATAAATTTAATCTTTTTGATAAATAAAATACTATGCTAACACTAACTGAATATGGACATTTATGGAAAACCCATTTTTCTGGGATAGTACCTGCAGGTGTTATAATGCCTGACTATTGCGAATATCTTAATCGCGAACACATGGTTGAAGATTATTTAGATATTTTCCGGGGGGTTAATACTCGAAGTAAAAGACCCATTCAACCATGTAATAAAAAAAAAGAAAATAACAGCAATCAAATTCTTCCAACTGAAGAATGGTATTATCCTCATCCATTTTTTGACGAAAAAGGTAAGGGTAAAATAGAGAAGCCATGTATTAAATATATAATGATTGGCGAGGCGGCACGACCAGATACTGCTGGTACATATTTTTATAATATTAATCATACCAATCGCACTGACTATTTTAGTGCACCTTGTAATGCTTTCAGCGTTGTAAATGGCTCAAAAACAGATAAATTGATCGACTTGGCGATTAAGGGAGTTGTATTGTTGGACATTTTTCCATTTGCCTTAGATTATACCCCATTAAGAAAAAAATTGTCAACTTTTGCAATTAATAGATTTGACAGCATTATTTTGCGCCTTAACGCAATGTGTGACTTAGTATGTAAAGAAAATAATAAATTTACTTTTTTGTGTTCACCATCACATGCCATAGACATTATTGAAATATATCCAAACGTTACTATTTGTAAAAAAATAATTCCATTGAATGAATTATCAAACTTAAACTGGTATACTTGGTCAACTGGTTTGGTTATTATTCCATTACCTATTCTGGGCACTTTAACAGGGGATTGGCATTCTATTAGTCATAATGCGGTTGCAGTATCTGGAACAATTTTAAATATTGGAAAAAGGCGTATTCACAAATACAGGGTAATGGGAAAAACTGGCACATATAATTATCCACCAAACGAAATAGTAATTAGATTTTCATTTGATTTATAAATTCATTCTAAACATAATCCCAATATG